>JBDTUY010000133.1:0-10446 GCA_040007495.1 Acidobacteriota bacterium
ACGGCAACAACCCGCAGAAGATGGACAAGCTGGTGCAGATTCAGAAGTACCACACCGAAGTCTTCGCCGGGTTCATCAAGAAGCTCGAAACCACGAAGGAAGGCACCGGCACGGTGCTCGATCACTCCACGATCCTCTTCGGCAGCGATATGAGCAATAGCGATCGCCACAACAACGATCCTCTGCCGTCGGTCATCCTCGGACACGCCAACGGCAAGATCAAGGGCGGCCAACACGTGAAGTACCCGCAGGATTCGCGTCACGCCGACCTGCTGCTCACGCTGCTGCAGCGCAATGAAATCCCTGTGAAGTCCATCGGCGACAGCGTCGACGGTCTGTCAGAGGTCTAAGACTCCGAGGTTTAAAGCATGCGTAAGTTCATGGTTCTAGCTGGGGTCCTGTTTGCGGGGGCTCTGGTGATGGTGGCTGCCGACATGGTGGCACCCGAAAAGACGTTGCTCCAGGCTGCGGAAGCTGGCGATCACGCCGTTGCGATGCGCTTGCTGACTGCGAAAGACACCAAGGTGAACGCTGTCGGCCCGGATGGCACCACAGCCATTATGTATGCCGCTGCCAACGACGATGTCGAATTGGTCCGCGCTCTTATCAAGGCCGGTGCCGACGTCAAGGGCAAGAACCAGTTCGGTACCTCGGCGATCACGGAGGCATCGATTCTCGGTTCCACACCTGTGATCGAAGCTCTACTCAAGGCCGGAGCCGATCCGAATTTCAAGAATCTCGACGGCGAAACACCGTTGATGGCCGCGGCTCGCAGCGGCAAAGTGGATGCGGCCAAGGCGTTGCTCGCTGCCGGAGCCGATATCAATGCGAAGGAATCCTGGGGGGGGCAAAGCGCGCTGATGTGGGCCTCGGCGCAAAGCCAGCCCGAGAGGATCAAGTTCCTGGCATCGAAGGACGCCAAGTTGAACGATCATGGCAAGGTCAACCAATGGGAACGCAAGATCATTCAGGAACCCCGCCCGAAGGATATGAATAAGGGTGGTTTTACTGCCTTGAATTACGCTGCGCGTGAAGGTTGCTCGACTTGTGTTCAGAACCTGCTAGCGGCGGGAGCCGATCCTGACTCGGAAGATCCGGATCGCGAGACACCTTTGCTGCTCGCGCTGATGAACATGCATTTCGACACTGCTGCTGTGCTGATCAACGGTGGGGCCGATCTGGATAAATGGGACCTCTACGGCCGTTCGCCTGTCTACATGGCGGCGGATGTGAGCACGCTGCCGATGAAGGGCAACGGCGGCATCGCCGTCATCCCTAGCGCGGATAAGCTCACGGCGGTCGACGTGGGTCGCATGATGCTTGCCAAAGGTGCCAACCCGAATATCCAGTTGAAGCGGCGTCCTCCGTATCGTGACGTGCCGCAGGATCGCGGCGGCGACGGCTTGCTTGCGCAGGGTGCGACCCCGCTATTACGTGCGGCGCGTGGCGGCGACGAAAAGTTTACCGCGCTATTGCTGGAGTATAAAGCTTTGGTCGATTTGCCGAGCAAGGAAGGCATCACGCCTTTAATGGCAGCCGCTGGAGTTGATTTCGGTGCTCGCGCGACGCGTGGCCGGAATCGCACTGATGAAGGCGTGCTGGCGACCATGGCTCTATTGGTCAAGGCCGGTGCTAACATGAATGCCCGGTCGCTTGTGGACCGCGGAGCTGGTGGCGGTCGTGGCGGCGGTGGAGCACCCCCGGCAGCGGCAGGTGGTGGTGCGGGCGCAGCCGGAGGTCGTGGTGGTGCTGCGGGAGCAGGCGCGGCTGCCGGTCGCGGCGGAGGTGCTGGTGCACCGGCTGCTGCTGCAGGTGCCGCAAGTGCTCGCGGTGGTTCTAGTGGGGGTGGCGCAGTAGCTGCTGCTGGTGGAGGTCGTGGTGGTGCTGGTGGAGGCCGAGCGGGTGGAGCTCCCCCTGCTGCTGCAGGCGCTCCTGCTCCGGCCGTACCTGATGACAGCGCTTCGGCACGAGCAGCGCAAACGTTCCGTCGCGGAAGTCAGATGCCCAGCGCGAACGCGATGCCGAATCAAACTGCTTTGCACGGTGCTGCCGAACACGGCTTCGATAAATTCATCGAATTCCTCGCCGCGAACGGAGCAGACCTTACGGCCAAGGATGCCAACAATCGCACTCCTCTCGACGTCGCTCGCGGCGCGGGTGGTGCTCGTGGGGGAGCCGACGCATTCCCGAAGACGGTAGCACTACTGGAAACCTTAATGAAGGCAAAAGGTCTTCCTATCCCCACCGTTCCGGGCCGGCCGACACCAGCCGCGCAATAACGATAGAACCGCAAAACAAAAGGCGGTGCCGAGTTCAGGGACCGCCTTTTGTTTTGGATACTGTTTGAAAAGCGATAGCTTCGATTCAACCAGCGACTCAAACTTCCCAAAGCCTATCTGGGTTGTCGCGACTATCGATGCGGCAAAGTAATTGTTGCGCCGTTCAGGGCAAATCGCCTAGGCTCCAGGTGTGATGGTCCAAGCGGCTGCGCGTTAGAAGGCTCAATTGACGTTTGCTGCGCGGTGCTGCTTGCGGGCTAGCCCTGCCAGGATGACCAGGCCGATGCCGACCAGGAAAGCGGACGCGGGCTCGGGTGCGAGTGTCGCGTCGATTTCGACCGAGCCGCCAACTACATAGAAGTCCCCGGTATCTCGCTGGATCTTGATACGAAAGTTGCCGTCCAGCATCGAGGGTAGCACCTGATCGATTTCACAGGAACACAGCGGAAGGACGAGGTGGAGAGGTGACCCCGGAGTGTAGTCTTTGATATTTACGGGTGGAAACACCAGCAGTGACAGATTCGTGGAGGGTTGGGCGAAATCGATATGCCAGCTCTCGCTTCCGCCATCGTTGTCGTCCGCGAGATCGATCGTGAGTACGAATGAGTTGATGGCCACGACGTTGGCTATGTCTGGGACCTTGAATTTCAGAAAAAGGATATCCGGGTTGCCAACGCCGCCGGAAAGCAGGAAGGGCAGCGGCACGCTGGCGCTGGTGGGAGGAAGCTGCGGTCCAACAAAAACGACGGTAATTGGGGTTGCTTGCAGGCTCCCCAGCGCCACAGTGGCGAAGATCGCAAGCGAGGGTAATAGGGATTTCCCTAGGTGCATAATAATCAATACGATAGCACTTTTGTAAAACAAGTACTAGTACTATTGTTTTGATAGTGCATGACTGGTAGAGGCAACAGAAAAGGCCCCGAAGGGCCTCAACTTATGCATTATTTTGTGGGTACGAGCTAGAAACTTTGGTGGAGGCGGCGGGAGTCGAACCCGCGTCCGAAAAAGTTCCACATGACAAGACTACGTGCGTTTCCAGTTCAGTGGTTTTAGTCCCCTACTTCCGGAACTGGCAAGAGAGCAGGAGCTTAGTCTGATTGATCTCGGCTTGACGCTCCAGACGGAAGCTTTGGGCCTATCCTGCAAAATGACGTTTCCAGGCAAGCGCGCAGGCTCATCTGCCGGAAACGCGCGCTTAAGTTAAATTAAGCAGCGTATGCAAACTGCGTGTTGGCAGTTTTATTGTCTGATCGTTTTACGGGAGCTCAGAACCCGGCACGACTCACCACATGAAATGCAATCCCGTCGAATCCGTTGCGCCCCCTTTCCATTTCATTCTACCATCGAAGATAGCTGACTCCCGCGTCTTCGCGAGCGCGGTCCTTATTTCATCCCTAAACATGCTGCTGACAGGTTCGGCCTCCTTACCATCTTCCAACCGGCAAACTCCCGCCACCATCGTGGCTGCGACCGCCGCGCCCGAAACCCCGACCATTCGCAAGAATAAAGAGGACGACGAAAAGACTCCTCTGTTCCGTGTCGTGCTGTTGGACGACGATGAGCATACCTACGACTATGTGGTTGAGATGCTGACCAAGCTCTTCTGCCTTTCCGGGGAAGCCGCATTCCGTAACGCAATGGAAGTGGACGCAACTGGTAGAACCATTATCATCACCTGCGAGTTGCTCCAAGCCGAGTTTGGCCGCGACCAGATCCACGCGTATGGTGCCGATCCAAGAATGCCGGAGTCAAAGGGTCCAATGAGCGCAATCGTGGAACCAGCCGGAAACGCGAAGTAAACCGGACCGCCTTACACTAACCACATGGCCTCGACGAAGACGCTGCTGACAGCCGAGCAATTCGATCACTACCCCTTTGAAGAAGATAAGCGTTACGAACTTGATGAGGGGGAGTTGATCGAGATAACCCGGCCTGTCTACCGCCACAATCAGGTTTTGCAGCATCTTTTGGTGGAGTTGGTGCTCTACTTCCGGCAGACTAGGCTAGGTCAGGCGTTTTTGTCCGAGAACCTCTACGCATTGTCACCGACCATCCGTCGGGCACCCGACGTCGCCGTGATCCTTGGCGATCACCGAGCCGAGTTGGAAGGGGCGAAGGTCATCGCCGAAATCCCTGACATTTGCGTTGAGGTGTTATCCAGCAGTGAGACGACGCGGATGGTCCAACGCAAACTGAAGCAGTATTTCGAGGCGGGAGTGAAAGAAGTATGGCTGATCGACCCTGACGTGAATGAAATCGAGATCTGGAGAGGACCGTCACTACCGGACCGTGCGTTAGGAGGAAGTGAGAAGCTAACGTCAGGCTTGCTTCCCGGTTTTGCGTTGTCGCTGGATGATCTATTTGCCCGCTGAATCGCGGAGTCGCGGAGACCAACGTTCAGGATTCTGACTCCTGACTCCTGACTCCTGTCTCCTAGTTCTGCGGTGCGATCCAATACCCGGCGCGCGTTCGGATCTTCAGATTTGGTATCGAGGGGACCCTAACTTCGATTTCATGGTAGCCGCCATCTTTGCGATTACTGGGAAGGTAAGTCAGGATGTACTGGTTGTGCAGTTCGCGGCCGATGTTCAACACGGCTTCTTCCAGGCCGCTGTAGCCAGCGAAGTTCTGCTCTCGTCCGCCCGTGAATTTGGAGTAGACTTCCAAAGGATTGGGAATGAAGATACCCTTGATCGCCGTGAAGATCTCTCGAATGGCAGGTGTATAGTTCCCCATGTTCATCTGCGCATCGGTGGTGCCGGTTTGCAGAGTACCCATGGGCAGCGTACCGCGAGCTTCCGGTGGAACCGGATTGGGGCGATTCGGCGCAGCCTGCGTTGTCAATTGATTCAGCCAATGACTCATGTCGACCGGATAGATTACGATGTTGTCGAACTCAGCTTCGGTCAACACGTCCCGAACTTTGACGGCACTCCCCAAGTCGCGCGTTTCGCTAACCAGAATTAGCACGCGCTTGCGATTTTTGTCGCGCGTCTTCAACATTCGCACGCCTTCCATGGCGGCGTCGTTCAGATGACTGCTGGTGCTGCCAGGCTTTAGCTTCTGCAGCCCTTCCTTGATTTGCTTCGGGTCAGACGTGAATCCTGAGTGGACCATGATTCGATCCGTGAAGCCAATAATGGCCACCTCACCCGTTTCGCCAGCGACCATGTCTCCCAGCAGGCCAGAGATCTTTTGTATCGTCGGAAGGATTTGCCGTGCAGTGGAAGTCGACTGAATGGCGACCACTACGGATACCGGATGCGCCTGTACGTCGAGCGTGATCTCCTGCGGAATGCCTTTGTCGAATAACTGGAAATCGATCGGTGTAAGACCGTTAATGAAATCCCCCTTTGAATCGAGTACCGCCACCGGTGCGCTGACGAAAGTCACATTCTGCCGGAAGATCACATCACTTTCCGGCGCTGCATTCCGAGGTGGCGGTGTTGCTTGCTTAGTGGGGACGTCAATCGGCCGCGCGTCCGCAGGTACCTTGATCTTGCCCTGAGGCTTGGCTGGAAACGTCGTCAGAATCAAACCTGCCATCAGGCAACTAAGGCTAACGGCGGCTGCAATCAGATTCCGCTTGTTCATAGGAGTAACGCTTTCTTGTTCCCTAATGCTTCGTTCGTCCATGCAACAAATCCACCGCGTGCGGCACCAGATAGGCCACCGCTACTAACGAATCTACCGCACCTTTAGGCGACCCGGGTAGGTTCAAAATCAGTGCAACGCCCCGCGTCCAGGCCCCGCTTCGCGATAGGGGAGAAAACTTCGTTGACTGCATCCCGACCGTACGCATCAATTCTCCAAACCCTGGTACTTCCCGATCCGCCACAGCACCCGTCGCTTCCGGGGTTACATCGCGCGGTGAAAGTCCGGTACCGCCAGTCGTCACGATAACATCCACTTCTCCCGAACCCGCCAATTCCGTCAACAGATGCGCTATCTGCTCCCGTTCGTCAGGCAGCAGATAGCGCCTGCTTACCGTCCAACCTAATTCAATGACCTTGGCCGCGAGTGCCGGACCCGAGACGTCCTCCCGAGTTCCAGCAGCACTAGAATCGCTGATCGTGACAATCGCCGAACGAATCACTTACCCCGCCTGAAATCACCCGATTTACCGCCCGTTTTTTCTACGAGGAACACATCCTGAATCTCGATCGACTTGTCCAGAGCCTTAGTCATGTCGTAAACCGTCAATGCGGCCACAGTCGCTGCTGTGAGCGCCTCCATCTCGACCCCGGTTGGTCCTGTCGTCGTCACAACAGATGTTATCAGCACGCCACGGGCCATCAACTTGGCTGCGACGTCGACATGCGCCAGCAGTAAAGGGTGGCACATAGGAATCAACTCCGATGTACGTTTCGCTGCGCAGATGCCTGCGATCCGAGCCACCTCCAGTGGATCACCCTTGGGATTCTGGGGGAGTTTCTTCAGCACGGAGGGCCGGATCTTCACGAACGCCTGGGCGGTTGCGGTCCGGCGAGTTTCGGTTTTGGCGGAAACGTCAACCATACTGGCTCGGCCCTGCTCGTCGTAGTGCGATAGTTTTTTCATCGTGGCCCCCATTACTTCATCAGAACCCGAACCATCTCGCCAGCCGACCATTGCTCTCGATTTGGCTCGGTGACTATAAACGCGTTGGCTCGTGTCATGCCGCTCACGTCGCCAGAGCCATGCCAACCGACCTGCTCTACCGTTGCACCGTCATCAGACAAGCGGGAAGGAATGAATCGCGTGAGTCCTGTCTTTTGTCGGAGGTCCTTCCACAGACGGGTTTGCAACATGTGCAAGGGTGCCTCATTGGCACCCGATAACAGCTCTACCGCAGCGCGTGCGAAAACCTCGAAGGTCACCATTGTCGAACCCGGGTTGCCTGGCAAACCGAAGAACAAGGTTTGCTTATGATCGTTCTTCACCACTCCAAACACCAGCGGTTGTCCCGGTTGGATCAGCACGCGTGTGAAGAAAAACTCAGCTCCGAGATCGGCGAGGACCTTTTCTACGATGTCGTACTTACCAGCCGATACTCCGCCAGAGAGCAGTAGCATGTCGCATTGTAGGCCCTCTTCAATCCGCGCCACCGTCGAGGCATAGTTATCGCGTGCTACCGGTAAGACTACGGGTTCCCCACCCGCCCGGGTGACCTGCACGGCCATGGACCAGGCGTTGGAATTGCGAATCTGATAGGTCGCTGGTTGCTGCCCGCCTTCGACAATCTCGTCACCTGTGGGCACCACGGCAACTCGAGGTTTGCGGTAAACCTGTACCGAATCGCGCCCGACACTCGCAAGCATAGCGATATCCGCGTAGCCCAGCCGTTGTCCTGGAAATAAAATCGTTACGCCCGCCTGAGCAGCAAGGCCCTGCGCATTGAAATTATCACCCGAAGCCAGCGTGTGTTGCATCTGGATGCAATTGCCATCGCGCACCACATGCTCGACCATGACTACCGCGTCCGTTCCAGCGGGCATCGGAGCTCCGGTCATGATCTCAACCGTTTCTCCGGGTCCAACCGAACCCGAATACACCTCACCGGCGCGGACTTCTCCAATCAAACGGAGCGTGCCGGGAAGATCTGCCGCGCGCACAGCAAATCCATCCCGAGCCGAGCGTGGAAAAGGCGGATAGTCGCGATCAGCGGAAACATTCTCAGCCAGGATTCGCCCCGAGGCGTCCAAAAGTGCAACTGTTTCAGTAGCAGGAATCGCGCGCCGTGCCCCTGTCTCCAGCAAAACACAAGCGCGGGCTTGTTCAAAGGTAAATGCCACTGTCTACTAGTGTAATGGGTCAAACCCCAAACCCGGTGACTGACGGAACGTTTCTGGTTTCCCGACGAACGCCCCTTATTAAATCGATGCCCTAGGCCGCGGCTGACTGCGCCAGCGTGCCCCTCGGACGTCCGCCTTTGCTTGCCGCAAGCTTACGTGATAAGCGGTGCTCAAGATCTCCAATAAAGGCTTTGTTGCCCAGTGGCCTACCGGTATGAGTTGCTTCGCGAATCGAGGCCGCCTCGTCCTCGCCTTCACGTAGCATGCGCGCCCAATCCCTTACCGGCCACTGTTGATCCCACCACCTTCGGGCCAGCATCCCGGTAGCATCGCGACCTCCTAAGTGTATGAGCGCGCTGCTCCAAGCGTAATCCTCGGCTCTTGTAACCAGGTTTGCGCGGACAGGATTGAGTTCCACATACCGCATGACGGTTCCCACACGAGTCGCTTCAAACGGACAGGAGTAGAAACGCCCCTGCCACAGATGGCCAGAGCTCGATTCGACGGTGTTCCGGTATCGCGCATAGCGGCCATGAACCTCTCGCATAGCCTTGGCCAGCGAGTCGACGCGAGACGGAATAACGACAAGATGGACATGATTGCTCATCAGGCAGTATCCAAGAATTCCGAGTCCATAGTGCTGGGAGTATTGCTGAAGTAATTCCAGATAGACGTGGCGGTCCGTAACCGAGGAAAACACGTCTCTTCTGGCGTTACCTCGCTGGGTAACATGATGAGGACAATCGGGAACAACGACGCGAGCGAATCGAGACATACGCCCATAGAGTGCGAACCGATCCAGGATTCTCTCACCCAAATCCGGAAACCTTCCGTCTGTCCCCGGGTTTGCCCAAATCCGGAAACCTTCCGTCTGTCCCCGGGTTTGCCGTCCCCGGGTTTGCCGGGTTTGTGGTTTGTGGTTTGTGGGTTTATCCCCTACCTAGTGCCCGACCGATTCCAGATACCGCTCCACTTCGATCGCCGCCATACAACCTGCACCCGCCGCTGTAATAGCCTGACGATACGTCCGATCCTGAACATCGCCCGCGTGGTAAACCGCCTCGATATTCGTGCGCGCGCCGCCGTGCGAGATGATGTAGCCGTCCGGATCTAGATCCAATTGGCCGCCGAACGGTTTGGTGTTGGGAATGTGGCCGATCGCCAGAAAGAACCCGTCGACATTCTGATCCCAAACACGACCGGTCTTAGCGTCGCGCAGCTTCACGCCAGTAACGAAGCCCTGGCTAACGTCGTACACGTCTTCGACAATCGTATTCGGCAGCCATTTGATCTTGGGATTGGCCTTGGCGCGTTCCAGCATGATCTTCGATGCTCGGAACACTTCGCTGCGGTGGACCAGCGTCACTTCACGACCGAAGCGAGTCAGGAAGTTAGCCTCTTCCATTGCGGAGTCGCCCCCGCCGATCACCATGATGTCCTTCTCACGATAGAACGCACCGTCGCATGTCGCGCATGAGGAGACGCCTTTGCCGATCAGCTTGTGCTCATTCGGCAATCCTAGCCAGCGAGCCGATGCACCTGTGGCGACGATTACAGTCAGAGCCTCATGCCACTCGCCGTCGATGTTGACGCGAAAAGGGCGTTTGGAGAGGTCGGCCTCCATGACAGTGCCATACATGTACTCGGCACCGAATCTCTGGGCCTGCTCTTGCATGTTAGCCACCAGGTCGGGACCCTGGATACCTTCGGGAAAGCCCGGGAAATTTTCAACTTCGGTTGTAATCGAAAGTTGACCTCCCGGTTCATGCCCGATGACGACCAAAGGTTTCAGACCGGCTCGACCGGTATAGATCGCTGCGGTGTTGCCTGCGCAACCCGAGCCTAAAATGATAACGTTCCGCACTGCTATATGTTAGCAAGGGTGTCAATGCCATCTGGTGGGCACCGATGGCGTAAATGGGTCCCATAAAAACAATTTTGGTTGCGCGTGTGAAGGGGCATGCTATTCTACCTGCGTAGTCGCCCTCGCAAACGAACGGGTTTCCGCCGGGTGAGTTGTATAGCAAGCCGGAGCCCGCCTTCCTCTGGATATCTAGGTTCATTGCTTGAACCGCCGCTATACTCCCGCTCAACGCTTGAGCATTCCCCAAGTCGCTGGTCCAGTAGCAACCCCTTTTACTTTCTAGAACGTGTTGCAAACACCATTTTGCCCATGATGCTGCGTGTTTGGCGCGTCAGGTAACTGGAACAAGACCCGAACTTTTTACGAGGAGCCAAGGCTTTGAAATTAACCCGCAGAAATCTATTGAAAAACGCAGCAATCGCCACGCCGCTGTCAGCCTTGCTTTCCGGGCTGCCCGCCGGATGGACCGGAACAGCCTACGCTGACGACAGTCCCGAAACGAAGGATATGCGCTTCGGTATGATCGCGC
>JBDTUY010000134.1:0-10420 GCA_040007495.1 Acidobacteriota bacterium
GAATGGGCGTTGCGAAGGCGACGTTGCCGTTCGGCCCGGAGACGATGCTGCAGCGCGTGGTCCGGCTGCTAGGGACTGTGGTGAACCCCATCGTAGTCGTCGCGGCTCGCGACCAGGTGTTGCCGGAATTGCCGGAAGGTGTGCTGATTACCCACGACGAGCGAGAACAAAAAGGACCTTTGGAAGGGTTGCGTGCGGGGTTGAGCGCGCTGCCTTCGTCGGTCGATCTGGCGTACATCACCAGTTGCGACGTTCCTCTGCTGGTACCTGCCTTCGCGACGCGCATGATTGAATTAGCAAAGGATCATGACATCGCCGTCATGGAGATTGACGGTTTCCCGCATCCTTTATCCGCGGTCTATCGGCGCACAGCACTGCCGCACGTCGAGTCATTGTTGGCTCAAGATAGATTACGTCCCGTGTTCTTATTCGACGCGATGAAGACCCGCCGGGTCAAACCCGAAGAGATGCTTTTAGCCGATCCGCAGCTTCATACCTTGCGAAATCTGAATACGCCGGAAGATTACCAGCAAGCACTAACGGATGCCGGACTCTCGCCCGCCTAAATACTTACCAGCCCCGTTGTCGATGGTATTCCGTTACCAATGCATCCAGCCGTTCGCGGCTAAGCGACGCTGCGGCATCGTTCGGTAGCGGAGTATTAAGGAATCGATCCGGCAGCGTATCTTCAGCGGGTGTCCAGCCAGCCAGAAGATTGAATTGACGCTTCGCGGAGACGATCCGCCGCGCAGTTTCGCGCAGTTCGTCACCGGTTACGTCCCAACCAGTGACTGTCCGCAGCATCTCGGCGGTTTCGTCGTGAAAGTCCACCAGGACACCACGCAGGAATTTGCAGATGATTAGCGAATCCATCAAGGCCGCTTTATCTTCGGTCTCGATCGCATGGCGAACTGCGTCGAGAGTCACATTACGCCGATCGACCTTGTCTGAGAAATCGACTTCATATGCGCCGCTACGATTGTGATCCGCACCACGTGCACCCACCGCGAAGCCCAGAGCCATCGTCTGCAAGGCTCGCGGTTCATAGCCCGGAATCTCAAGACCTTTGACCTGTGGCGCGATGGAAATGCTGTTGTGCCCGATTGTGTGGGCTGCGCGACGGCTGCCTTCGGCGAGAAGATCGCCCAGCCCTTCCCTGGCTCCTATTAAGCTGATCGCACGAAGCATAGCCTCGCCATTCCCGAATTTGAGCCATGGCTCATGGAGCCAACCACGCTCGACACATTCCATCGCGAAAGCAATCGTACCGCCCGCGCTGATCGTATCTAGGCCCAACGCGTCGCAGAGTTGCGAGGCCTTCAATACGACATCTGCATCGCCCACACCACACAACGAACCCAGCGCGAACAGGCTCTCGTATTCGACGCGGACACCGCCGTAAATGTGTTCGCAGCCAATGGTGCAGGTCATGCAGCTTTCGCGAGTTTTGGACCGCGTCGCGCCCAATTCTTCCGGCGATAGATTGGCAGCCTCCTCGAAAGTACCGCTCTGAAAATTCCGTGTCGGTAGAGCACCGAAGCGATTGAACGTAACCAGATTGGTCGCGGTTCCAAGCTCGCGATATTTCGCAGTTGCAGGACCAAGCGACCGTTTGGAAAGATCGCGGCTCAAAGCGGTCAGCTCAGATGGATGCGCCCACTCGGGCCGTTGCGTGCCGCGTACCGCAATCGCCTTGATATTCTTCGCGCCCAAGACGGCTCCGCTACCGCCGCGTCCGGCATGGCGACCGTCATGCGAAATCGTCGCGTAGCGCACCAGATGCTCGCCCGCAGGACCGATGGACGCGACACGATAGTTCGCGCCCAGCTTAGCTTTGATAGCGGTTTCTGTATCCCGGCAAGTCGCGCCGCGATATTCTGCGGCGGATTCAAGGCGCACTTCGCCATCATCGATGACCACGAAGGACAGCTCCGGCGCACGACCCACGATCACGATCGCATCGCAACCGACGCTCTTACCTGAGATCGCAAACCCGCTGCTGGCCAGAGAATCGTTGATGCGACCGGTTAGCGGACTCTTACTCACCACCGCGAATTTCGCGGAAGTGGTCAAAGGACTCCCGACCAATGGACTGAACGCAAATACCAGGGGAGCCTCAGGAGATAGCGGCTCAGCCTGTGCCGAGCCTTCGTCCAGAAGTAGTTTTACGCCGAGTCCGCTACCCCCGATGAACTGACGCAACAAGCTTTCGTCTAAAGGAACTCGTTCAGAGGTTCCACGAGAGACGTCGATCCGCAGATAGCAGCCGTGATAGCCGAAAGCCATGATCAACCTCCCGCGTCGGCAGAAAGGATCAAAACACAATCGCTTTCGCGTAGCGGCGTACCCGGATCGCTGACGAACTGATCGCCGTTTAGATTGGCGACGAAGGAAGGATGCAATCTATCTGAGCCTATCAGGTCGCCGAACGACGGAATGCGAGCGGCCAACGCGCCCAACAGCTGCCCGAGAGTGTCGGCCTGAACTTCCAGCGCGGATACTCCGGCTCGCTCGCGTGGAACACCGAAAAACTCAACATGCATAGGGTGCCGTCGCAAACGCCGAGCAGATTTGGGCCGGGAAACGGCGGTGCGGACTCACAAACATGATAGCATGAATAGGAGCCCCGACCCACGTAAATTGGCCGCTCCACTCGCCCGTAACGCGATGAAACTTCAAGGTATTGGGCAACTGGCCTGACGGAGACAGATGAGCACTTTCGTACCCCTATCGACCCTGGAACCAACCCCGCCCGACTCGAAAAAGAAGAAGGGTGGCGGCAAAGGTCGAGTACGATCCACACCGAAAGGCCGACGCGTAGATCCCACGGCTCGCGAGGAAGTGCTCGCGCTGCTAGGCGACGAATCGCGCCAACGCGATTTGCTGATTCAGCACCTGCATAAAATTCAGGATCGGTACGGCTGCCTGTCTGCGCCGCACATCGTCGCGCTGGCTTCGGAAATGAAGATGGCGATGGCGGAAGTGTATGAGGTCGCCACCTTCTATCATCACTTCGACGTGATTAAAGAAGGCGACGTTGCGCCGCCTGCCATCACGGTTCGCGTTTGCGATTCCATTGCTTGTGATCTGGCCGGATCGCATGCTTTATTGACGAAATTGCCGGGCCTGCTGGGCGCTGACATTCGCGTGCTACATGCGCCCTGCGTCGGACGTTGCGAGTCTGCCCCCGTCGCTGTGGTCGGCCAGAATCCGATCCTGCACGCGACCTCGGAAAAGATTGCCCAAGCGGTCCGAGCAGGTCAGGTCAAGCATCCCTCAGCTGTCGGCGAGGTCACGCCGGGTCATATCGGGTACGAAGCGTATCGCGCAGCTGGTGGATACGCGCTTGCCGCCGCTTGCGCCGCAGGCAAGAAGACCACCGCCGAAGTCACCGCGATCATGGAAGATTCCGGGCTGCGCGGTCTAGGTGGTGCTGGCTTCCCGGCCGGTCGCAAATGGAAAATTGTTGCTGCGGAACCAGCACCGCGCTTGATGGCGATCAATATCGACGAAGGCGAGCCCGGCACGTTCAAAGATCGCTACTATCTGGAACGCGATCCACATCGTTTTCTGGAAGGCGCGTTGATCGCGGCTTGGGCCGTCGGAATCGATGCGATTTACGTCTATCTGCGAGATGAGTATCACGGCTGTCGAGAGATCTTGGAGCGCGAGATCGCAGCGCTGAAGGCGAATCCGCCGTATGCGATCCCGCTGATTCATCTGCGGCGGGGCGCGGGAGCTTACATCTGCGGCGAAGAGTCGTCGATGATCGAATCGATTGAGGGCAAGCGTGGTGAACCCCGGCTGCGTCCACCTTATCTCGCACAAGTCGGCCTGTTCGGCCGCCCGACTCTGGAACATAACATGGAGACCCTGCACTGGGTCCGAACGCTGATCGAGAATGGCCCTGCCTGGTTTTCGAACCAAGGCCGCAACGGGCGCAAAGGGGTTCGCTCTTTCTCCCTCAGTGGTCGCGTCAAGAATCCTGGAGTGCATCTGGCTCCCGCAGGCATCACGCTGCGTGAACTGGTCGACGAATACGGCGGCGGCATGCTCGACGGACATGAGCTTTATGGCTACCTGCCCGGCGGCGCTTCGGGCGGAATCCTGCCTGCATCGAAGGCCGACATCCCTCTGGACTTCGACACGCTGAACGAATACGGCTGCTTCATTGGGTCGGCTGCGATTGTGGTTTTCTCGAATCACGACACTGCCGCCAATACGGCGCGCAACCTCATGAAGTTTTTCGCCGACGAATCCTGCGGCCAATGTACGCCGTGCCGCGTAGGTACGATCAAGGCACTTCAGTTGATGGAAGAGAAGAAGTGGGATGCGCCGCTGCTGCAGGAATTATCGCAAGCCATGTTGGATTCCTCGATCTGCGGACTGGGCCAAGCAGCCCCGAATCCGGTACTGACCGTTCTGAAATATTTCCCGGGAGAAGTAAAGTAATGCATCAGGCAAACGCACTCCTAGCCACCACGGCGGTCTCCTTCAAGTTGAACGGCGAGACAGTAGTCTGTCGGTCGGACGAAACTATTCTGCAAGCCGCAGGGCAGCAAGGTGTCGAGATCCCGCGGCTCTGTTACATGGAAGGCATGCGAGCCGACGGGAACTGCCGCACCTGCATGGTGGAAATCAAGGGTGAGCGCGTGCTCGCGCCCTCCTGCTGCCGCTTCCCCAAGGAAGGCATGGAGGTCACCACCAACAGTCCTCGTGCGCTGACCAGCCAGAAGATGTCGATTGAGCTGTTACTCTCCGACATTCCCGAAAAGTCGTATACGCTCGATTCCGAGCTCGATCAGTGGGCCAAGAAATTGGACATCGGCAAACCCCGCTTCGCGTCGCGTTCGCAGCCTGCTCAAGATCTATCGCATCCGGCCATGGCCGTGAATCTCGACGCCTGTATCCAGTGCAAGCGATGCGTCCGTGCCTGCCGTGAAGAACAAGTGAATGACGTGATCGGCTATGCGTTCCGTGGCGGTCAGTCGAAGATCGTGTTCGATCTTGATGACGCGATGGGCGATTCCACTTGCGTTGCGTGTGGTGAGTGCGTCCAGGCTTGCCCGACCGGCGCACTGATGCCAGCCCGCGAAGTCGGCAAGATTGTTCCTGAAAAGCAGGTCGATTCGGTGTGCCCGTACTGCGGCGTCGGCTGTCAGCTTACTTACAACATCAAAGACAACAAGATCCTCTACGTGGAAGGCAGGGATGGCCCCGCGAATTCCAGTCGCCTGTGCGTGAAGGGACGCTACGGCTTTGACTACGTGCAGCATCGGCACCGCTTGACCAAGCCTCTGATCCGCAAAGAAGGCGTGCCGAAGCACAAAGACTTTGTGGTCGATCCCGATAACTGGCAGGATGTATTCCGCGAAGCCACCTGGGAAGAAGCGCTGGATGTCGCGGCCAAGGGGTTGCGCGATACGCGCGACAAGTATGGCAAGAAGTCATTGGCCGGGTTCGGTTCGGCCAAGGGCACAAACGAAGAAGCCTACTTGTTTCAGAAGTTGGTACGCACCGGATTTGGCTCCAACAACGTCGACCATTGCACGCGCTTGTGCCATGCGTCCAGTGTCGCGGCCTTGATGGAGGGCATCAACTCTGCGGCCGTTTCCAACCAGGTGCGCGATGTGGGCGTAGCTGAAGTAATTTTCGTGATCGGCTCCAATCCGACCGTCAATCATCCGGTGGCAGCTACATTTATCAAGAACGCCGTGAAGAATGGCGCGAAACTGATCGTTGCGGACCCGCGCCGTGGCGATCTTGGTCGCCATGCCGACTATTACCTGCAGTTCAATGCCGACACCGACGTCGCCTTGTTAAACGCGATGCTCCACACCGTCATTGAAGAGAATCTTGTCGACGAGGCATTCATTCGCGACCGCACTTCAGGCTACGAAGCTCTCGTGGAAAACGTGAAGAAGTTTTCGCCGGAAGCGATGGCTCCAATCTGCGGCGTTGATGCCAAGACGATTCGCGAAGTAGCGCGGCTGTTCGCCACCTCCAAAGGCTCGATGGTCCTCTGGGGCATGGGGATCTCGCAGCATGTTCACGGAACGGATAATGCTCGCTGCCTGATCGCGCTGGTGCTTGCCACTGGACAGATCGGCAAACCAGGCTCAGGGTTGCATCCTCTGCGTGGGCAGAACAATGTCCAGGGCGCATCGGATTCTGGCTTAATCCCGATGTTCTATCCCGACTATCAGCGCGTTGGAACTCCTGCAGCTCGCGAACGCTTCGAGAAGCTATGGGGCGTGGAACTCGATCCAAATCCAGGTTTGACGGTTGTTGAAATCATGCACGCGGCGAAGAAGCATGAGATTCGCGGCATGTACGTGCAAGGTGAAAACCCCGCCATGTCGGACCCCGATGTAGATCATGCGCGCGACGCTCTGTGCGCTCTGGATCATCTGGTCGTGCAGGACATCTTCCTTACGGAAACCGCTTATCTGGCCGACGTGGTCCTGGCTGCCACCGCGTGGCCGGAAAAGGTTGGCACCGTCATCAATACGGATCGCATGGTGCAGCTCGGGCGCAAAGCGATCGATCCTCCCGGCGACGCCCGGTCGGACTTCTGGATTCTCAACGAACTCGCAAAGCGCGTCGGCGTTGACTGGTATTACAACCATCCCAGCGAAGTATTCAACGAAATGCGGCAGTGCATGGACTCGATCGCGGGCATCACATGGGAACGCCTGGAACGCGAGTCGTGCGTCACGTATCCCTGTGTCAAGGAAGGCGACCCCGGCGATCCCGTGGTCTTCATCGAAAACTTCCCGACGCCCTCGGGGCGCGCCAAGTTTGTCCCAGCAGACCTCATCTCTGCCGACGAACGGCCGGATGCGGAATACCCAATGGTGTTGATCACGGGCCGCCAGTTGGAACATTGGCACACCGGTTCCATGACGCGCCGTGCTTCGAACCTGGATTACATTGAGCCGGAGCCGGTAGCCTCGGTACATCCGCTCGACCTCGAAGAAATGGGCGTTGCTCCCGGTGGCACTCTGACTATCGAATCGCGCCGAGGCAAAATCTCGCTCTACGCTCGCGCTGACGACGGCACCCCACGTGGCGCAGTGTTCGTTCCATTCTGCTTTTATGAAGCAGCAGCGAACGTGCTGACGAATGCCGTGTTGGATCCATTCGGGAAAATCCCCGAGTTCAAATACTGCGCCGTAAAAATCTCGCAGGGCGGCCCGGAACCGGAGCACATGAGCTTCGGCGGCGGAGTTCTAATCCCAGGCCATCAGCCCGAGCTACCGCAATCGGTCTGAAACGGGACGCGCCCAGCCACGCTAATTCGAGCTTCCGGACCAGTCAAGGCATTTCAGATCATATTCATCTCAGGTGACCGCATGGAAAACACGAAAGCAGAACTCACAAGAGTATTCTCGACCACGCTACGAGGCCTGGGCGTTTCCCTCCTTGCCCTTGGCATTGCCCTCACCGCAACCTTGCTATCCGCGCAGCCGACTGCTCGCCCAGCGGATGTGGTGGGGCTGGCGTTGGTCGGTCACCATGTAGCGGACCTGGAAAGAGCGATCAAATTCTACCAAGCCATTGACTTTAAAGTAGTCGAAGGGCCAACGGCCTGGGCCGTCGATAAAGATCTGAACAAGCTGGGCAACACCCCCGGCGCGGAATCGCGAACCGCAGTCATGCAAGTGCAAAGTTCGGTGTCCGATATCCCCTTCATCTTTATCCTGCGCCAGTACCGTGGCATCCCGCGTCAGGACTGGACCAACGTGAATTCCTGGGATCTGGGAGCCAACCACATCGACTTGACGGTCGACGGCAGCGCCAGCGACTTCTTGGACAAGCTCGAAGCGCAGAAACTGCTGAAGATGCCTGAGGTTCAAGGTCTGGCAAATCCGCGCCAGCAGGCCGGTTTCCGCCGCTACTCCTTTATTCAGGATCCCGACGGACTGGTGATCGAGAATTTAGCCCGCGCCATCCCGAAGCCCGGCGATCCTCCGGTAAAACCGGGAGTTTCCGATTCCTCTGCCACTTCCGGAAACATCGAACGCCTGGGCAAACAGGCCGGCTTCAATCACTATGCCGTCAATGTTGTCGATGGCGAAAAGGGCCGGGATTTTTATGCCAACGTTCTAGGCGGCGACTTCCCAAAGTTTGCCGATACCGGGGCCAAGGCGATCATGCAAAACGGCTGGTGGCCGCAGCCCAAGACCGACAAGAACCTGCGCATTGAGTTGGGCTTGTTTACCATCAACAAGGGCAAGACGCCTTCGCCCGTTAAACTCCAGGACATCAACGCCAACTACGCGGGCATCCAGGTCAGCAACATTGAGACCGCCTATGCCAGAGCGAAAGCAAACGGCGCGATCACTGTCACCCAAGGCGGCATCATGAATTACAACAAAGGTAAAGCTGTGATGATCCGCGATGCTGATGTAGGCGGTTATATCATGCTGTGGCAGCCCGCGAAGTAAGTAAGATCGTAAATCACTCTCGTGCGCCCTTTTAGACGACGCAAAACATCACTCGCAGGAGATCCGCGCTCGTTTACGGTCCTACTGACACGTATACGTTTGCGGTATACAGCTTTGTCGTCCCAGCAGGCTGGAAGTAGACGATGAAGAGTTGATTCGGACCGTATGGCATATCGAACGGAATCTTAAGGTTGACCTGCAATGCCCCGGAGACCAAGCCGGGTGCGGCGCCCGCAAACTGGACATCGACATTCGATACATCCCCACTGGTTACGTCTTTGGCGAAGCAACCCAGAAAGCCGCATCCCGTACCGCTTGAAGATTGAATTGCTGTCACCGTAGCTTTCGTGCGGTTGACCACCGGGTCGTTGGATAGGGTTCCATCCACCGGAGTTCGCTCCAGTGGCCCGCCGCCCGTCATGAAGACCTGCACGCTTTCATTGCGCTTCGCCGGTTTGCCGATACCGTCCGCTGGAGTATTGAGCGTGTAGTCCTGGTTCAACACAGCAGATCCCGAAACGCCGGGATAGGCACCGGGGGACAAAATGGTAGTTGATGCCTGCAAACATTGCGTCGCGGAGTCGAAGGTCACGCACACGGGAACCAACGCACCATCGGTCCTGGTAGACCACGGCATGATGAAATTTATTTGCGTGTCAGCGGCATACCACATGGCGGAGGGTTTGCCGTCTACTGTTACGCTTGCTCCCCCTAATGTGAAGGGGAATTTTCCACTTGCGTCCAATGTGAAGACAGCACCCGCTGCCGGACCCAGGTGACTACCGAAAACAGTCATGATTGTGCCGGGACTGGCCGGGACGATATTGAAGGTTGCGGAGTGGACCAGGCAGCCCGGTGAAACCCGATCGGCTGGAATAGTGTTCGGGTTAAAGCGAACCAGCCCTGCCCAGGCAGTTCTGGGTGAAGTAAACAGCACCTGCGTACCAACCGCATAGACTTCACCATTAGTTGGTGAAACGGTGGTTTGTGCAAGCAAAGTAGTAAGATACGTCGAATGCAAGGTCTTGCCATCTGGTCCGACAATCATCAGCGCGTTGTCGGGAACGGCTGCATCGCCAGTGCTACCAAAACTGCCGTCCGCGATTGCAACGCCCGCGCTCCCATTCGGTGGAGCGATATTGGCCAGACAGGTTTGGCTCGCGTTGCGAGTGGGAAAATTAGAGGCCGCCGGACGACCGGAGATGTACATGCGGCCCGCACTGGTGACGGCAACGCGCAAAGGAGAGGTGGCTGCGAAAAACGGCAAGTGTACATTGTTTGCCACCGGTAAATACTCCAGCGGTACGTCCAACAGCAACGTCTGGCCATCCGGCGAGTATTTGCGAACCCCTAAAACGCCTGTAGCAGAGAGCACGCCGCTCACGTACAGATTGCCCGTGCCATCGAAATTCAGCGCGGCTTGCGTCATGCCACTGCTAGTGCTCGAAATCTGTTGTGACAGTGTTGCATTCAGCACCGCAATGTTACCGTTCGCCAGAACCATGATGTTGCCATTGGGCCGAATGGAGAGCGCTTCGACCGCTTTTGCGTCGAGGCCATAGTAGGTCGCCAGATCCAGCTTCGCACCCGAAGGATTGACCTTCGCGACGAACCCCACGTACAAGGACGGGTCCGCATTTGCGATGGGAGCTGGCCGCAAAACGCCTAGGGTCGTCGGCAAGTCAAATGCGTTGGCCTGTCCGGCAAGGTAAACCGCGCCGGTCGAATCAATGTCGAGCGCGAGCGGTATGATGCGTGACCCCAATTGCGTCGCATAGACCAAAGCGGTACCAGTTGGATTCAGTTTTGCGATAAAGCCCCCAATTGGATTTGTGGGCACAAATTGCGTAGTCGCTGGAAAATTTGCTGAGATGGTGCTGCCGATGATGTAGAGATTTCCGGTCGCATCCGCGCGAATGGAGGTCAGGTATTCGGTGGACGAACCTCCAATGACGGTTGCATACAGCACT
>JBDTUY010000135.1:0-10418 GCA_040007495.1 Acidobacteriota bacterium
CGTCCTGAACGGCGAAGCTCTCGGCTTCGCGGCCCCAGCCCTGGGCGGCGTTGGGAGATCGTAGCAGGGTAAAGAAATGCCGCGACCAGGAACGATTAGCATGGATCAGCGCAAGATTGGCGAGCACAAGCGATGTAAACGTAATGGCTCGCGCATCTTCGGGCGCCTGGCCGCGATACAGTGCCGTGGCAAACACCGCGAGCAGCAGGCAGAGGATTCCCAAGCCTTGCGCCAAGCTCACCATGACCGTCCGGCGATTGAACAGACGCTCGGTCAGCGCGCGAGGCGGACGTTGCATTACGTCTGGCTCCTCCGGTTCCGCTTCAAAGACGATGGAACAAGCGGGGTCGATGATGAGTTCCAGGAATGCGATGTGAATCGGCTCCAGGATCAGCGGCCACTGAAAGAAGATCGGGATTACAGAAAGACCGGCGATGGGGACGTGAATCGCGAGCACGTAGGTCATCGCCTTTTTCAGATTGTCGTAGATGCGGCGGCCCATCCGGATGGAATGCACGATGGAGGTGAAGTCGTCGTCTATCAGCACCAGGTCGGCCGCTTCCCGAGCAACGTCGGTTCCCCTTTGCCCCATCGCGATACCAATATTGGCGGACTTCAGGGCTGGGGCATCGTTGACGCCATCGCCTGTCATCGCGGTGATTTCTCCCGCCGCTTTCAAGGCGTTCACCAGGCGTAGCTTCTGTTCAGGCATGGCTCGGGCGAAAACGTTGACATGGCGCAAGCGACCCAATAGTTCCGCTTCGGGCATGGCCTCCAGTTCCGCGCCAGTCAGGATACCGGTATCGGGCAAGCCGCTTTGTCGCGCGATGCTAAGCGCGGTTGCCGGATAGTCTCCGGTGATCATCACCACTCGAATCCCAGCCGTGGCACATTCGCGCACGGCTGCGGGAACGGTGGGTCGCACGGGATCGGCCAAAGCCAGCAAACCGATAAACTGAAACGGAAAGTCGTGCTGATGATCTGGAAGAACTGGCGTGAAATAGGCCTTGGCGACGGCCAGCACGCGCAAGCCTTGCTGGGCGAGAAGATTCACTTGCTGACCGATGATCAGTGCGACTTCAGAGGTAGTGTGACACAGATCCAGGATGGCTTCGGGGGCACCCTTGGCGGCGATCACAAGACGATCTCCAGCGGGAGAAGTCCAGACTTCGGACATCGCTAGCAGACCGGGAGCCAGAGGATACTCGCGCACGTGTGACCAGTCGCGATGCAAATGCTCCGTGTCGGCCAGTTGTGTTTGTCCGAACTGCTTAATCCCAGTCTCCATGGGGTCGAATCCCTCAGTGCGGCTGGCCAGAAGTCCGAACTCCGCAAGTTCGTGGAACTGCTCTGGGAACGACCCAGCTGTTGCGGCGTCGAACAGGTTGCCATCCGCCCACAGCTTCTGAATCGACATCCGGTTCAGCGTGAGCGTTCCGGTTTTGTCGACGCAGAGGACCGTCGCCGCGCCTAATGTTTCAATCGCCGGCATGTTCCGGGTCAGCACGCCTAGCTTCGACATCCGCCAGGCACCCAAGGCGAGGAAAACCGTCAGAATGACAGGCAGTTCCTCAGGAAGGATGCCCATGGCTAAGGTCAGTCCCGCAAGAAATCCGCGTAGCCACCCACCGCGCAGTAAACCGTAGGCGACCACCAGTACAGTACACAGGGCGATGGCCCCGGTAGCGACAATCCTTACGATGTGCCGTGTGTCTCGCTGAAGAAGTGTAGCCTCATTCTGCACGGTCGCCAGAGATGTGCCGATTCGTCCGAGTTCTGTTTGGACTCCAATGGCTTTGACCCGTGCGATGCCATGACCACCGGTGACCAAGGTTCCGGAGTAGATGAAGGAGGAGCCGTCGCCACCAGGACGCTGCATCGCCTCGGAACCCGCGCTAGAGTTCTTATCCACAGGGACGGACTCTCCTGTCAACAGCGACTCATCCGTCGTCAGACTCACGGCTTCGAGCAACACCCCGTCGGCTGGAACGCGATCGCCTTCTGAGATGATCAGCAGATCGCCTTCCACGACTTCGCGGCCCGGGACGCGGACCCGGACACCATCTCGGACAACCAGAGCGCGGGGACTCGACAGGTCGCGGAGTGCGTCCAAAGCTCGTTCTGTCTTCTGTTCCTGGTATAGGGTGATGCCGATCACGACGACCACCAACGCTCCCAGAACCGCCGCTTCCTTGGCGTCTCCCAGCAGGAGATAGACCGCGGCGCAACCCACCAGAAGCAGCAACATCGGCTCGCGCATCAGGTTGCCCGCAATCTGGAAGATGGTGCGAGGTTTGGAGGTTGGGAGTTCGTTATAGCCGCAAGTCTTGCGTTGCTCAGACGCTTGCTGCGTCGTCAGACCGCGAGGCTCGTGGACTGCCTGGGTCGATTGGCTAGAGGCAACGGTAGGCATCCGTCCAACCATGCATGTGGGGGGCCATTGGGCTCCTGGGCCTAACTCGCGGTGCAGGGATTTTGAAATTCTTCCGACCGCCGCCGACACCGATTTGTTACACTTGAGTTCTCCCCATGCGCTTTGGCGTCGTAGTGTTTCCCGGCAGCAACTGTGACCACGATGCGTGGTATGCGGTCTCGCAGAATCTGGGTCAATCGGCTGAGTTTATCTGGCATGACTCGCCTAACCTTAATAATGTTGACGCGGTGATTTTGCCTGGTGGGTTTTCCTATGGCGATTACTTGCGGTGCGGGGCTATCGCTAAGTTTTCAAAGGTAATGGGCGCGGTTCGGAAGTTTGCGGATGAGGGCGGAATGGTGCTCGGGATCTGCAATGGGTTTCAGATTCTGGTGGAGAGCGGGATGCTTCCGGGTGCTCTACTGCGCAATCGCGATCTGCGTTTCGTATGCCGCGATGTGACCTTGCGGATTGAGACTACGAACAGTCCTTTTACTAGTGCTGCAACCAAAGGCCAAATGATTCGCGTGCCGGTGGCGCATGGCGAAGGCTGCTATTTCGCCGATGATCGGACCTTGGATGAGTTGGAAGGCGAGGATCGCGTGATTGTGCGCTACGTGGACAATCCCAATGGCAGTTTGCGCGATATTGCGGGCATCTGTAGCGCCAAGCGAAACGTGATGGGCCTGATGCCGCATCCGGAGAGAGCGTCGGACGCGCTGCTGGGGTCGACCGAGGGTCGCGTCATTTTGCAATCCATGCTTCAGTCATTAGTTATCAAATGAGTCAACTGCCGCAAGAGGAAATCGAAAAAGTCCGCTCGATTCTTGGCCGCGAGCCGAATGAAACTGAGCTGGGCATCTTTACGGTGATGTGGAGCGAGCACTGCTCCTATAAGAGTTCGCGCATCCATTTGAAGAAGCTGCCGACTAAGAGCGATCGGGTTCTGGTGGGCCCTGGGGAAAACGCCGGCATCATTGATATAGGTGCGGACAAGGACGGGCATCGCTACGCGATCGCGTTCAAGATCGAATCGCACAATCATCCGAGTTTTATCGAACCGTTTCAAGGCGCGGCTACTGGGGTCGGCGGGATCTTGCGTGACATTTTCACGATGGGCGCTCGTCCAATCGCGGTAATGGATGCGATCCGCTTCGGGCCGATGGATGATCCTCAGCACGGGGATCGCAATCGTCGCATCGTGACGGGCGTGGTGGAGGGCATTGCGCATTACGGCAACTGTTTCGGTGTTCCGACGGTTGGCGGCGAGACGGTGTTCGAGAGTTGCTACAACGGCAATCCCCTGGTTAACGTCTTTGCACTAGGAATATTTCGACACGACGAGATCTTTCTGGGGCAAGCGACGGGCGTCGGCAATCCAGTGATCTACGTGGGCGCGAAGACCGGGCGCGACGGGATTCATGGCGCGTCGATGGCATCGGCGGAGTTCACTGAGGAATCGAAACAGAAGCGGCCCAACGTGCAAGTTGGCGATCCGTTCATGGAAAAGCTGCTGCTGGAAGCCTGCATTGAGGCGATGCACACGGGTGCGATTGTCGGCATTCAGGATATGGGTGCGGCGGGGCTGACGTGTTCGACGTGCGAGATGGGCAGCCGCGCGGGCACGGGGATTGAGATCGACCTGGCGCAGGTTCCGCAGCGCGAGACCGGTATGACTCCGTATGAGATCATGCTGAGCGAATCGCAGGAACGCATGCTTCTAGTCGCTGCAAAAGGCCGCGAGGAAGAAGTTTTTGCCGTGTTCCGCAAGTGGGGATTGGATGCAGTGACGGTGGGCACGGTGACCGATACCGCCAAGCTGATCGTACGCAATCACGGCGAACTGGTCGCGGATATTCCGAATCGTGAGTTGGCGGATGAAGCTCCTCTATATGATCGTCCGCATGGGGTGGCTGCGTATCGGCCTGCGCCGATGGAGACTCCGAAGTTCGCAAGTAAAGATTTGAATGCGGATTTGCTGACTCTGGTCGCGTCGGCGGATCTTTGTTCCAAGCGCTGGATTTGGCAACAGTACGATTACACGGTTCGCACGAATACGCTGGCGGGACCAGGCGGCGATGCGGCAGTGATCCGGATTAAAGAGACGGGCACGAGCGTCGCGATGTCGCTGGATGGGAATGGTCGGTACTGCGTGCTATCCCCGAGAGAAGGCGCTCGGCTTATGGTCGCGGAATGCTGCCGCAACTTGTCAGTCGTCGGCGCGGAGCCAGTGGCGGCAACGAACAATCTGAACTTCGGGAATCCGGAACGGCCTGAGATCATGGCGCAGTTGGTGGAAGCCATCGAGGGATTGGGCGAGGCTTGCGCGTTCTTCGATACGCCGATTACGGGCGGCAACGTGAGCCTGTATAACGAGACGTTGGGCGATGCGATTTGGCCGACGCCAGTGTTGGGCGTGGTCGGGTTGTTGGCAACGGCTCCGCCGGTCACGATTGCGTTCAAGAATGAAGACCGAACAATCCTGCTGATTGGTGGGCGGGGCAGTTCGCCGGATTCGATCAACGAAACGCGATTTGGCGGAACCAAATACGGCAAGTACGTCATCAAATCCCTGTGGGGTTTGCCGCCCGCGCTCGATATGGATTACGAGAAGCGCGTGCAGAAGGCTACTCGAGAGATTGTGCGTGCGGGGTTGGCCGAATCGGCGCATGACATTGGCGATGGCGGGTTGGCTGTAGCGCTGGCGGAATGCTGCGCTGGCGGGATTGGCGCGCAGGTGACTCTGGAAACTACTCTGCGACCGGAATTGGCGCTGTTTCATGAGGGTCCGTCGCGGGTGGTGATCTCGACTTCGGATGTTGCAGCAATCGAGAAAATTGCGCGCGAGAATAGTATTGAGTGTGCGCGTTTGGGTAGCACGCTGGGTGTAGGCGCTGCAGCACGGTTGCAGGTGAGTGGCAATGGCACGGTTTGGATCGATCGCCCGGTAAGCCAGTTGCGCGAGGTCTGGGAGAGCGCACTGGAAAATCTTCTGGCTCCTGACAAGGTTAGTCCGGTCCACGGCTGAGGTTCCTATGGCTGACACTTCCGATACGCTTCCGATGAATTCACAGACAGACGAAGAGCTAGAGGACGACAAGCTGGACGTCTTCGACAAGCTGCACGAAGAGTGCGGCGTATTTGCGATCTACGGGCATCCCGAGGCCGCAAATCTTACTTACTTAGGCCTATACGCGTTGCAGCATCGCGGCCAGGAGAGCGCGGGCATCGCGACCAGCGATGGCCATGTAACCCATCTGCATCGCGGCATGGGACACGCAGTCGATCTGTTCACCCCCGAGGTGCTGGGTCGCCTGCCGGGTGAGATCGCGATTGGGCATACTCGTTATTCGACCGCCGGCGATACGGTGCTGCTGAACGCGCAACCGTTTTCGGTGGCGTGCAACAAAGGCAACGTCGCGGTGGCGCATAACGGCAACATCACGAACGCGACGGAACTGCGGCGCGATCTGGAACGCGACGGGTCGATCTTCCAAACGTCGAGTGATACGGAAGTAATCCTGCATCTGGTGGCGCGATCGCGGGAACGGACCTTGGCGGCGGCGTTGCGCGAGGCTCTTCTGCAGTTGGAAGGCGCATTTTCTCTGGTGTTTCTGGCGCAGGATCGCATCATCATCGCGCGCGATCCGCATGGCTTCCGTCCGCTGGCGATGGGACAGTTGGAAATGTCCAACGGTCACATGTGTACGGTGTTCGCATCGGAGACTTGCGCGTTTGATCTGATTGGCGCGGTCTATCTGAACGATGTGGAACCAGGCGAGATGGTGATTGTCGGACCCGAGGGGTTGACGCGCGAGCGGTATGCCCCAGTGCGTGACAAGGCACATTGCGTTTTCGAACACGTCTATTTTTCCCGGCCGGATTCGCTGGTATTTGGGCGGTCCGTGCAGGAATCGCGTGAGAATCAGGGACGCCTGCTGGCTCGTGAATTTCCCGCCAATGCGGATGTTGTTGTGCCAGTGCCCGATTCCGGGGTCTCTGCTGCAATCGGCTTTGCGGAGGAATCTGGAATCCCTTATAAGCAGGGGTTGATCCGGAACCACTATGTGGGCCGCACCTTCATTGAGCCGTCGCAGGCGATTCGTGATTTCGGCGTGAAGCTCAAACTGAATCCGGTGCGGCATCTATTGGAAGGCAAGCGGGTCGTATTGGTAGACGATTCGATTGTGCGCGGTACCACATCGCGCAAGATCGTCCGCATGGTGCGCAACGCAGGCGCCCGCGAGGTACATGTCCGCATCTCCTGTCCTCCGACCATCTCTCCGTGCTTCTATGGCGTCGATACACCCAGCGTTGGAGAGTTGATCGCCGCGAATCATTCGATCGAAGAGATCCGGCGATTTATTGAAGCGGATTCGCTGGGGTATCTGTCACTGGGAGCGCTACGTGAAGCCGTGGCCGACGACAATCACGATTATTGCTACGCCTGCTACACGGGCAACTACCCGACGGAGTTGATCAACATCGAAGAGTTGATGGTCCGGCGGTAGGCAGGAGTACATGCCACGCCCGAAAGTCAAAAACCGCCAAAACAAGAGAAGGCAGAAGCCCTAAAAAGTGAGAACGACCGGGCCATTGACAACGGGATTCGTCGCTGGCAGGCACTCCCAATGAACCAGCGCACAAACTTCTTGCGCAAGCGCGTCGGGTTCATGTCCTCCTGTCTGTAGACTTTTCGCGGCGAATGCGGGAACAAACAGGAACTGGTTACTTAAGTTCAATCCAGGGATGGAAGTTCTTCAGCTCCGATGCTCGGATCAAGATTATTTGTTCCACCACTTGGCCGGGTGCAGAGGAACCCATCGCGATCAAGATTCTGTCACCGGACAGTTTCCTGATGCGGACTTTGTAATGCGGGTCGTCCGGGAACGCCTTCACTTGCACGGTTTCCAGCGGAAACCACTCGTCTACCGCGCGTTCGGGCGTGAACATACGCGTCACGCAGACCAACTGGCCGGTTGATTTGCGAAATACCAGGACGTGCGAGTTCTCTTCGTTTTCATCCGACCCGAACTGATATTGCCAGCTTTCGAGGTCGCCCAAAGGCTCGACTGTCTTCGGGGAGCCGAGTATGCGTCGGATGTCCGCGCGCGATTCGTTCAGCGAAAACCAGTCCAGTTCTCCCGCCTTGGCGATCGGATCGGCGAGCGCGGGTTTAGCTTGCGTTTGCTCCGCAGAGGGGGTCGGCGACATTAGCAGAGCTTGTGAAAAAAGAGGCGCTGCTAGCAGCGCCCCGAATACTAGGATTGAAACGCTCAGTCTACGAATTGACACGTTTGATGTTCTTTCTTCATTGAATGTGCTGGAAGAGTGGGACAGACAGCCATTTTTTGCGCGGAGCAACTCAATACTTTATCGGGATGCATCACGCAAAAAATGGTGCCAGTCCCTGGTTTGTTCCCCGCCGCGAGCTTTCGTTCTCGCGGCGGATGCAACAGTGATCGCTACTTACCGAAGGTCCTCGGGAACTTGGAGTATTTGGTCAACACATCCAAGGCCTGATCGATTGCGGAAGTGTCGGTAGAGAGCGATGCCGCCATCTTGAACATGATGTCAGATTCGTCCATGTAGCCAGTGAACAGCAGCGCGCCCGGACCTTCAGCGGTCACTGGAACCGAGCTGCCGGTATGGTCGCCCGTTCGGAATCCGACAGCCAGACGGCGGAGCCCTGCGCCGGAGTTAACCGGATAGCCATTGGTTCCCTGTGTATATGCGGGGAAACCAGAGTAAGTGGAGTACGTGCTGCTGGATGTATCGGTAACACCGGTGTTGGTCGGTGCAAACGTGCCGGGCATGCCGACTGCACCCGTGTTGTTCGCGGCAGCGTCGCTGGAGTTGATGAACGGAATACTCGCGCGAGCATTCGCGAACGAATCACTATGGATGATAACGCTTTGCGAGCCTACGGGGGTGTTGATGCTGATAGTCTGCGTGGTGGTGCGATCGAAATAGTTGGAATCCGGCACGTTCGCAACACCGATAATGCTCATCGATTGATCATGATCGGCTGTGACGACTACTAGAGTGTCGTTGGGCTTGCGGATTGCAGACCGCAGATTCGCGGAAGCAAATGCGCGACCAACACCTACGGCCTTGTCGAATTCAATCGTATCCCAGATGGTGCCTGAAGCTTCATTGGGATGCGACTGTTTATCGATGGATGCGCCTTCCACCATCAGGATGAAGTTGCTGCCATCCGCCGACAACGCTTCGATTGCCTTCTGCGTCATCACATCCAGCATCGGCTGATCCGTGAATCCGTTCAAGTTGGCGGTCGCCTCTGAACCGGGACGTTGCAGACCCAGCTTGTCATAGGCCACGTTCATGTTGACATCGGCAGCCGTAGTGGTGCCGCTCGAACCGGGAGCGGGCGTGGCGGAACCCTTGAAAAGACCAATGATCTGGTTGGATCCCGAAAGAGCTTTGAGTTGCGTTGCAGTGCTGACCCACTTGTAGCCCATGCTGCGGAATTCTCCAATCAAGTCGCGGCCATCGGCGCGGCCTAAGGCGGTGAAGGGATCGGCACCGCCGCCCATGATGACGTCAAACGCGGGCGCTCCGCCCAACATCGGATTCTCGCGGTACTGACGGGCGACTTCGTAGCGGGTCTGGCGGTAAGCGGTATAGGCGCCTTCTCCGGCAGGGGTCGCATCGGTGACAGCAGCCGTGGTAACGATGCCGGTTTTATAACCGTAGAGCCGCTTCAAATACTGCCACAGCGTTTCGACGCGGGGATTGTCTAGGATGGTAGGAAGGGTGGTGGTGTTGACCGTGGTAGCCGGACGCCAGGTGCAATCCGTACCGTCGGCGAACACGTTGAGCGCGGCGTTGAAGGTCTTGTTGCCGGTGGCCCATGCGGTCGCAGTGTTGGCGGAATCAGGTACGACCGAGTCCGTGCTGTAGGTCATGGACATGCCGCTGACCGGCATCTTATCCATCTCCAGCAGGTTGTCGAAGATGCCTTCGCGGAAGGAGTTCTTACCATTGGCATCGACAATCGAGCGCGAAACCAAGCGGGCGGCGTCGCGGTAAGCGGTACCCATTGCGTCGCCGATATACAGGATAACGTTGCGGCCCTGAGTGCCCTGGAACTGGCGAACTTCGATGGTCCGGCTGTCGGTCAACCGCTGGCCATCAATATTGACGGCAACATTGATCGTGTAGGTGCCCGGTTCAGTAAACGATTGTAGATCCGCGCGATACACGAAGCCCTTAGTGGCATTGCAGTCCAGGGTCTTGGAAACTGGAGCGCTAAACAATCCAGACATGTTCCGGTACGGAGTGTTTACGGTGAGCCCGCTGACCGCAGTTCCGTTGCGGACTTCGATCACCAGATCGACCAGTTGGCCCTGCAATAAACGGATGTGCTCTGGCAATAGGATTCTTACGCTGGGTGCGGGAGCCTGCGAAAATGCGGGCGCAGCACACGCAGCAAACAGCGCAACCCAACCGAATAGTCGTGTTCTTATCAAGAGTAGTACCTCCTCAGGAAGTTTCTATCTTGCGGGAGGATCGTAAACTGGGCGTGTCAGCGATGTGAATGTCCGGTCAATACTCATAGCTTTGGCGGTATCGAATTCCTGAATGCCTTGAGCCATATATCAAATGGCAGTGTGCAAGAATTACAACGATGGAACCTTCCAAAACAAAAATCGCAGTGGTGACGGGCGCTGGCAGCGGCATTGGCCGAGCGGTGAGCCTTGCGCTACTGCGCTCTGGATATTCGGTGGCGCTGATGGGGCGTCGGGTTGAGGCGTTGGAAGGCACCGCAGCGATGGCGTATGCCGAATCGCCCAATGCCGTTTCGCTAGTAATCCCAGCAGACATCGGGCAGCCGGAACATGTACGGACGGCATTCTCTCGTGTGCATGCAGAGTTCGGTCGCCTGGATCTGCTGTTCAATAACGCGGGGATCGCAGCACCGGGGGTGCCCTTTGATGAGATCACTGACGATCAGTGGCGTGCCGTGGTGGACGTGAATTTC
>JBDTUY010000136.1:0-10269 GCA_040007495.1 Acidobacteriota bacterium
ATGCGGTCGCAAAGGTGGCAGAGACTGAGCAAGACAAGAACGTGAGCAACCAGGTCAAGCAGGGCACGGGTGCCCGCATTGGGCAGGAGCGCGGAGCAGACGCGATTTTGGCGGGTGACATCGTCACCTACAGTGCGGAGGTTGGAGAGAAAAAGTCCAGTGGGGTTATCAAGAGCAAGACGGTAACCACGTACACCGCTGTTGTCACGATCAACTATCGGTTGGTAGATGCCGAAACAACCGAGATCATCGCAACCGGTGAGGCAAAAGGTCTAGCCGAGCGCACCGATGAAGATAAGACTACGGATAAAATTATCTGGCAGTCGAAAAGTAGCGAAACCAAGACAAACTTTGAGCAGGTCCTGCTGGCCGAGGCCACAACCAAGTGCGTGGACGACCTGGCCAAACAGTTCAGCGTAAAGATGGCGGGGGCCCGTCGGGTCGTGTGGCCGGTGGAAACCACGGTCGCATTGGCCGAAGGCAACCGCATGATGATCTCGGCAGGAGAAGGCGACGGCGTCAATCTGGGCGAAGTGTTCCAGATCTTCCACGTGAGGAAGGTGATTCTGGACCCCGTGACCAAGGAACCGATCGACACGGACAAGGAACCCTTGGGCACAATGACGATAACTGAGGTAGGGAAGAAATCCTCCACTGGCGTCTACAGTGGGCCAGCAACTACCGCCGGTAAAGATACACTGGCGATCAAGAAACTGGCGCAGAATTAGGGAGGTTAAGCATGAACAGGAACGCATTCTTAGCTCTTTTGACCCTGGGGGCGCTCACTGCGAGCGCCCAGACTCCCGCTGACAAGCGAGCCGTGACCATTCAAGCCTTTGATTACTCGGCGGTGGTCACGCCGATTCAAGCCATCTTCGGAACTCAGGTCAACATCGGCGTGGGCATCCAGTCGATGATGACTTCGCGCGTGGTTCGTGACGGTCGGTTTACCGTAGTCGACCGGCGCAACACCAACGCAATTCTGGCTGAGCAGGATTTCAACAATAGCAATCGTGTGAAGCGCGGTTCAGGGGCGCGTACGGGCAATGTTCGCGGCGCGGATTTGCTGCTGGCTGGCGACGTCGTGGTCTTCGGGCGGGATGACCGTCAGGAGAGCAAGGGCAAGGGTGTGGAGGTCCTGGGCGTTGGCAAGGTGTCATCCAGTTCAAGCAGTGAAGGCAAGGCGGTGGTGGTGATCGACTTCCGCTTGATCGATCAGGAGACAAGCGAGGTAATCGCGACCGGCGAAGCGCGTGGAGAATCCCAGCGCGTCAGCACAACGAAAGGAAGCACCTTCTACGCGGGATTGTTTAGCGTAGGCTCCTCAACAGAGATGACGAGTTCAAACTTTGCCAACACGATTATTGGCGAGGCGGTGCAGGATGCGGTGGACAAGCTGGCGGTTCAGTTGAAGACGGTGAACTTACAAGGTGCCAGCACGGGCCGCGCAGCGGACGTAGATGCTCGGGTGGCGGATGTTTCGGGAAACACTCTAATCATCAACGCCGGGTCAATGGTCGGGGTCGCGGTTGGGCAGACGTTCACCGTTTATCACAAGGGCAAAGAAATCAAAGATCCTACAACGGGCGAAGTGCTGGATGTGCAGACCACAGCGGTCGGGAAGCTGACCATTACCAGCATTCGGGACAAGATCTCCACCGGTAGCTACACAGGTGGGACCGTTCCGGTGGTCGGCGATGTAGTGCGGCCATGAAAAATATAGCCGCATGAAACTTGCCGAAGTTGACTGCATCGCGGCGCTGGCTGCTGGATTGCCCCGGTCGGCGGCGGGTTTAACTGGCGGCGCCAGTCGCGCGGCTATCCAACTGCGACCTCCAATACCGACACGTGTGGTCCGCCAACGGCCAATGCAGAGTAACGGTTAATATGAAAACCATAGATCGAGCCCTCTCCGGCCCCTTTGCCTTCCTGACTTGTTTAATCGGTGTGGCAGGTACGCTCAACGCACAGCCGACTATCTCTACCGTTGTTGATGGGGCCGCCCTTTCCGTGAATATCGCGCAGGGCTCCGTCTTTATCGTCAAGGGAACGGGCTTGAGCGGCCCTGGAACGGTCCAGGCAACCGCCCCTTCCTATCCGACAACACTGAACAACGTCAAGATCGCGCTGACATCGGCCACTGGCGGCAGCGCCATTCCTGTGCTTATGGTCTACACCTACAACGACGGTACCGTCAATCAACTCGCGGCGGTTCTGCCATCTGCGGTCGCTGCCGGTGCATACGATTTGCGGGTGACGAACGGGACTAACTCTAGCGCGGCTTTTCGGACCAACGTGGTTTTGCGTAAACCTGGCATTGTGACCTCGACTGGAGATGGACTAGGGATCGCTCAGGCGACCTTACAAGGCGGGCTAATCCTCCAGAGAACCTCAGCGCAAGGGAAAATCGGCAATTATGACACCCGTCCTGCACACCCTGGTGACCGCATGGATTTGTGGGGTACCGGCCTTGGCCCTGACGCGGCTTCGGATATTGGAGGAACCTCAGGCGATCAGACTGCGGTGGCAACAATTCGCGTCCTCTTCGACGGCGTTGAAATCGTTCCTGCCTACGCAGGCCGCTCCCAGGGCTATCCAGGCCTGGATCAGATTGTATTCACGATCCCGGCCAACATCACGTTGAGTTGTACCAACAGCATACAAGTTCGCGAGTCGAACGGATCTGGCGGGACGGTATTGAGCAATGCTGTAACGGTAGCAACTTCGGCGGCGAGCGCGACCGTTTGTCCGGCACCGTCTGGTGGCGGCACCGGAGGCGGTGGATCAGGGAGCGGTGGATCGGGAAGTGGAGGGTTGTGGCTGTCCCCATCAGAGATTGACGGAATCGTTGCGGCAGGGCTGTTCCGAGCTGGAAATGCAGGATTAGTCAAGTCCACAAACTACACCGTCTACGATATTGGATCAAACGGGACCACGACCGAGGTATCGAAGTCTGAAGAGTACACACCCAACTTCTTTACCGCAATTGGGAGCGGACTACGGAATCTGCTTGAGGAGGTTTGGAGTGGGAAACTAATCCCACCTGCCGGACAGTGTAGTGTGGTTCACGCGCCGACCTTCCCGGCGCTGACAATTACCTCGTCCTCCGGCGGTCCGCAGACGGTTACCGGGCCGGTGGGAAGCCGGACGTCGTCGCAAATCCTACCTACAAATTTGCCCTCAGGTTTTATTGTCCCGGGCACCTATCAGTTTAGCGGGGCAGGAGATAATAGTGGCCCAGTGGCCGAAAACATTGGAGCCTATTCCACTACCCTGACAACACCGGGTTCTGAAGTAATCTGGACAAATCGCGCAAGTCTTTTGACCGTGAACCGGTCTCAGCCGTTGACCCTCACGTGGTCGGGAGGGAGTCCTGGCACTCAAGTGGCTATCGGCGGAGCAGATGACACAGTGGGGTTTAATTGCAGCGCCGATGCCGCCCTCGGATCATTTACGATTCCTTCCAACATCTTGTCGCAGATCTCCGCGAGTTCGGTAACAACCACTGGCGCTTTTCCGGTCGTGAATCGAGGTAGCTTGACCGTAAGTTCTGGCGTGGGGTCGAACCGGATCAATGTTAGTGGCCTCAATATTTTCTATGTCGCAATAAACTGGCAAATCAGTCAATCCGTGCAGTGGAAATAGAGATCCTATTAGCTTTTTGAGTTCGGCAGCTAGGCTCCATAGCGGAACGTTGGTTGAGGCAAAACGAAAGGCGCAAAACACGTACAAGCTTGGGCATCATTTCTATCGCATCAACACAGCAGCTGAAAGGGCTGACGACTAAAAGACGATGATCCGACATCCGCTGCTCGGCATTCTGGCAATCGCTCTCTCGCCGAGCTTTACCCCACAACTCCGCCTCGCGGCTCAGCCAGCGAATCCTAGCGCACCGATTGTTTTGAAGTTTGATGAGCTGTCCTGCTATGAGGACGCCAGTGAATTCTACAACGGGGGTTACGCCCTCGACAAAGTTTACGTACCTAACATCAACGGTAGCGGCCCTGGCCCGGCGCGAGGTGTTTCTTTCGCGGGTAGTCTAGTTGTAAATTCAGCCGCCTCGGCTCAGGATCGGTGCAACTCAACATTTACCAATTTCCCAAGTGACCCGAACGCTCTTCAAGTCGATACGGCTCGGATCGCGGTCGATGGCGGATTTACGGATAGCATATCCTTCTACTACTTTTCAGATGGGGGTGTCAGCATCAGCATATTCGAGCAGAATGATGACCCCAAGAATCCAAAGATCAATCAGGACCCAATTGCAGTGGCAACAGTGCAGAATAGTTTTGGCTGTACACCGGGCAATCCACTGCCGTATTGCAACTGGCGAAAGTTCACATTGTCGTTTAAAGGGACGGCGAAGTTTATTCGCTTCTTCAGTGGTTGTAGCTGTACCCATTTGATCATCGATAATCTGACGCTGGGCTCCGCAGGTCTAGATTCTACAGATGGAAGCCCCACGATTACGCAAACCCGAGACAAATCCAACGGAAGCCCCACCAGCTCATGCAAGACCTGCGACCCGATCAATATTGCGAGCGGCAATCTCACCGATGAGGTCGTCGACTACCAAACTTTCGGCAACGATCCTCTCGAATTCACTCGCTACTTCAACAGTCTCTCCTCAGCCAACACCTTCGCGAGCACGCTCGGCGAGAAATGGCGATCCACCTACGACCGCTACATTCGAATCGCTTCAGCAACCTCGGTGATGGTCGAGCGCCCCGACGGTCAGATCCTCGCATTTGGTCTCTCTGGGCAGAACTGGATTTCCGACACCGACGTGGATTTGAAGCTAACGAACGTTGGCTCCACATGGACGCTGACTACCTCTGAAGATACAGTGGAGACCTATACGGCGATCAGCGCCACCGAAGCCACGCTGACCCGAATTCATACCCGCACGAGTTATGCCCAAGACCTCCAATACGCCGCTGGACTGCTGAGTGCCGTGACGGATTCCTTCGGTCGGAGACTTTTGTTGACCTACCAGGACAACCTGTTGCGGACCTTAACGACCCCCGACGGCCTGGTGCTGACCTACAGTTTTGACTCCAGTGGCACCACGGCAGGAGTGAAGGATCGAATCTTGTCGGTCAGCTACTCGACGAGCCCGTCGTCCAGCATCACCTATATTTACGAAAGTAGCGCTTTCCCGTTCTCCCCAACTGGCTTGCTTGACGAACTCGGAAATCGGTTTACCACCTGGACGTACGACTCCACGGGCCGCGCGGCTTCCAGTCAACATGCCGGATCTACGGACAAGAATACGTTGGTCTATAACGCGAACGGCACCACCACGCTAACCTACCCGCTTGGGTTTTCCGAAGTCTATACCTTCACCACCTTGCAGAGTCTTGCCAAGGTTACCCAGATCGCACGATCAACTCCGGCGGCGACGCATAAATTCACCTACGACAGCAATGGCTACAAGGCCAGCGAGACCGATTGGAACGGAAATCTGACAACCTACGTGAACGACTCTCGTGGCCTACCCACGACGATCATTGAGGCGGCGGGAACCTCGCAGGCTCGATCCACTACGATTGCGTATCATTCGACGCTTCACGTTCCGGTTAGTATTGCTACTCCAGGTTCAACAACTACGTTCAGCTATGATTCTACAGGCAATCTATTGACCCGCACTGAAACCGACACGACGACTTCGTCCTCACCTTATTCGACACAAGGTACCGCCCGCACCTGGACCTACACTTGGTCGAACGGCCTGCTCGCATCGGCGCAAGGCCCGCGTGGGGATGTGTCGCAATTGACCAAGTTTACCTATGACAGCAGCGGGACGCTCACGAGCACCGCAGACGCACTAGGCCACAAGATTAGCGTTACGCAGCACATGCCCGGCGGACTGCCGCAGACGATTGTCGATGCAAACGGGATAACAACCAATCTCTCCTATGACTCGCGGCTACGTTTGCTGAGTGGTTCCATGATTACCGCCAGCGGTCCCCTTACAACTACTTACACATATGACGCAGTTGGAAACTTATTAAGCAGCAAGCTGCCTGATGGTTCCACGCTCAAGAACTCATACGACCAAGCCCATCGGCTGACCGGCACTGTAGACGCCCTGAACCAGAGCCTGGCTTTGACTCTTGACGCACAAGGAAACCGAACCTTAATGAATGTGCTGGACAGTAATAGCAAGATCCAGCGCACCCGCAGTGCGGCATTCGACGGACTCGGCGAACGCATCAGTGACATTGGCGGAGTTGGCCAGAAGACCGCGTACATATACGACCCGAACGGAAACGCAGTGACGATCACCGATCCCCTGGGCCGCGTGATGAAGCAGTCCTTCGATGCGCTCAACCGTCGGGCCAAAATCACTGATCCGGCGGGGGGCATCACCACGATCACTTACGATTCCCATGACCACCCATTGACCGTCACGGACCCTAACGGAGGCACCACAAGCTACGTTTACGATGGCTTCGGCAACTTGATTCAGCAAACTAGTCCCGACACGGGCACGACCGTTTATCGTTACGACCTGGCAGGGAATCTGATTCAGAAGGTAGATGCTACAGGTGCGGTTGCCAACTATACTTACGATGCGCTGGATCGCGTTACTACCATCAAGTATCCCGGCGATCCTGCCCTAAACGTTACGTTCACGTACGACGAATCCGGTTACGGATTCGGCATCGGGCGGCTGACGACGGTCACCGATGCTGTCGGCGTTCTGCATCGCACCTACGATGAGCGTGGAAACGTACTGAATGAAACGAGGTCGCGATAGCTCCGTGGCCTTAATTACGCGTTCCTTCAATCTGGCGATGGGATTGTCCATCCTAATGTCGTGCTCGGCTTGGGGCATCACTTACACCGGGCAGGAGGTCAGCAAAGTGGACCCGGCAAACACCTGCTCTAATCCTCCGTCCGCCACTTCCTTTTTGACTACCGATCCGACCGTCTATTTGTACTTTAACGCCGCCACGACTACGGACGATCACTTGACCCACGATTGGCTTGCGCCGAATGGGACAGTTCTGGCCGGGGGAGGTTGGAACCCGGCTTCGGGAAACTTTTGCTATCTCAATGCAACTCTCGCCCTCGGTTCATACGCGGGGCTGCAATGGCTTGGTTCCTGGTCGGCACGAGTCTATAACAATGGCGCGCTTCTGTTCACAGTGCCGTTCACGCTTGGACCTGCGCAAGCAATTTTTAACTCGCAGGTCGTTACGAAGACAGATCCTACGGGAACCACCTGTGCTCAGCCAACTGGCATGTCCGCTCTCCTCAACACCGATACAGCTGTATACCTGTACTTTAACGCCGCGGTAAGTTCTACCGATCACCTGGTTGCTGAATGGCTCGCACCCGATGGAACGATAATCACAGGCAAAGACTGGGGAGCGAGTCAGCCCGGGTACTATTGTTATCCAGGCCCTCCACTCTCGATCGCACAGTACGCATCGACGCCGACCCGCCTGGGTAATTGGCAGGCCCGAGTAAGAAACAACGGCACAGTTGCCTTCACCGTACCTTTTACGATTCTTGCGGCCACCGGTAGCTCGGGTCCCGTTATCACGAGCACTGTCCTTCCAGGTGGCACTGCGGGAACAACATACACCACGACCCTAACCGCGAGCGGTGGGACTCCACCCTACGCATGGAGCGGCACGGCATTACCGACCGGCGTCAATCTAAATGCGAGCACCGGCACGTTGAGTGGAACACCCTCGGCGGCGGGGAATTTCAACCCCGTTTTCACGGTGACCGACAGTTCCAGCCCAAAGCTTACCGCGACGGTGTCGCTCTCTCTCTCGATAGCCGCCCCAACCTCGTCTATCACGATCTCCAGCGTCGTGAACGCCGCCAGTATCGTCGACGGTTTGGCTTCTGGGACATGGATCGCGATCAGAGGCACGAATCTGTCCGCATCCCCCGCCCGCATTTGGGTGACCAGTGATTTTATCGGGAACGCCCTGCCTACCTCGCTTGACGGTGTGCGAGTTACGGTCAATGGTCGCAACGCGTACGTTTACTACATCAGTTCAACGCAGGTAAATGTCCTCGCGCCAGAGGATTCGACGACCGGGTCAATTCCTGTCCAGGTGTTTAACGCCTCAGGAGCGAGCAACGTCGTAATGGTGAACAAACAATCAGTTGCTCCCGCTCTGTTTACGTTCTCGCAGCAGGCGGGACGCTATGCAATTGCACAGGATGGAACATCGTACGCGTACGTTGGTCCATCCGGACTGCTTGGAAGCGCCGCGACGACAACCCCGGCGACACCTGGTCAGGTGCTTACTCTTTATGCCACGGGTTTGGGCCCGACCAATCCGGCCTATCCTGGTGGTCAGATCATTCAGACCGCTGCGCCAACTGCCAATACGGTTCAAGTCTCCATCGGCAACCTCCCTGCCTCTGTTCAATTTGCGGGTATTATTGCACCCGGACTGTATCAGCTTAATGTTGTGGTTCCGGTGCTCCAGACCGGGGATGCGAGCATTGTTGTTTCGGTTAGTGGAGTCCAATCGTCCAGCAATGTCTTCATTCCGATTCAGGGTCTGAAGGTCTTGACTGGCCCGACGCAGACTACGTCTTACACGTACGATGCAGTTGGGAGGATAGCATCGTTAACATATCCTTCCGGGTGGAAAGTCGCTTACACGCGCGACGCTGCAGGCCAGACCACGTCGATCACTGCGCAGTCGCCAACCGGCGGATCACCGATATCCGTGGTAAACAACATTACCTATCAACCCTTCGGGCCAGTAAGTGGACTGAAATATGGTAACGGCATCACGGAAGCCCGGAGCTTCGATCTTGACTACCGGTTGACGAATCTCTCAGGCGCGGGAAGCAAGGCGACCCAAAATCTCACGTATAAATACGATGGAGCAGATAACGTGCTCTCTATCGTCGATGGAGTGACGCCCTCTAGTAATCAACAGTTCGCGTACGACCCGCTTGACCGTCTTACAAACGCCTCCGGCGTCTACGGCAATTTCGGTTACACGTACGATGGCGTCGGCAACCGGCTAAAGTTTACCAACGGTTCAACCTTGATCGAATCCTATACCTATACTCCTAAGACAAATCGCCTGGCGACCATCGTGCAGGCAGGCGGAGCCGTCACGCAGACGATCAGCTACACCGCCGCAGGGAACATCAGCGGCTCAAGCTCTACGAGTGCCGATTCTTACAATCAAGCTGGCCGACTCGCTAGCGTCACATCGGGAGGCCAGCCGCTTACCCAACTCGTTTACAACGCGTTCGGACAGCGTTCGGCAAAAACCAGTGCGGCTGGGCTAAGGCTGTTCGAGTATGACCGTAGCGGCCATCTGCTCGAAGAAGATAACGCTCAGGGTGTTGGGATCACGGCCTATATCTATTTGGAAGACAGACCAGTGGCGACCATACAACTGAGCACGGGGAAACTGTACTTTCTCCACGACGACCACCGCGACACGCCCCAGGTCGCCACTGACAACACCCAGGCCGTCGCATGGCTTGCCGATTACGAGCCCTTTGGCACCGTGAACGGCTTTACCAGCCAGACGGCGACGTTAGGTCAGAATCTGCGCCTTCCAGGTCAAGAGGCGGAGAGCGAAACGGGCACCTATCACAATGGCTTCCGCGACTATTTGCCGGGGTTGGGGAGGTATCTGGAGAGCGATCCGATTGGGTTGGCTGGCGGGCTCGACGGTTATAGCTATGCTGAGGGAAATCCAGAAACAAGAATGGATCGACTGGGTCTCGCGACCAGCACGTTCGGGGAAAGGTGGCGGGATTCGTACGATAAGCTTGAACGGCTAAAGAACCAAGGCACAGATATCGCCGGCTCAGTCCATGATGCACTTGAATTAACAATAGTGGGTAAGACTACTCGCGAGTTATTCACCGTAAGCGAGGCGGTCGGAGGTTCCTATCTGGCGCGCGGACTTTTTGCTGGGCGAATAACCGCGCCACTTTTCGAGTATTTTGCCAGAGCTAACTTCGAGGCTGCAATTGTCACGGAGGGAGGCGAGCTACTCGGGGTAACCATCGATGCCCTGGCGCAGCCGTATATCGACAAGATCCTCGATTTGGGTCTAGGCCAGCAAGTGTTCAAACGCTATGAACCAATGCCCCGCCATGTTGTACTTCGGTGTCTACCATAGCCAAGGCTCACAGATTCAGATGGACAGCAAAAATTGGAATAGCTATCATACAATTTTACGTTATAGTCTCTCGATATTAGGGCTAGTGGGCTGTCCTTGAGTAACCGATAGCGGAAGATTTTCGCCTTATATTTAT
>JBDTUY010000137.1:0-10265 GCA_040007495.1 Acidobacteriota bacterium
TGTTTGGTCAGCTGCACAAGGACAATCCGGCAGATATTCGCGGACTGGTCGGTGTTGTGGAGACGCTCGCTGGACAGAACAGGATGGAAGACGCCGTCGCCGAATTGCGAAGGGCTGTGGCTGCTGAACCAAAGCGCAGAGATCTGCAAATCGCACTGGCTAATTTGTTGGTGCGCAGTGAAAAGTACGATGAGGCGGTTAGCATCTACAAGAGCATCATCGCGAAAGAACCGAAGGCCGCCGACATATTGTTCAAGCTGGCAGAGACTTTCCGGCGCAAGGGCGATTTGAACCTGGCGATTGAGAATTTCCGCGCAGCCAGCCAGGCCGCGCCGACCGATACCAATTCCCTGATGCAACTGGCACTGTTGCTAGACGGAACGGGCCGCCGCGATCAAGCTAAACCTGTCTATGAGCAGATCCTCAAATTGGATAACAATCACGGGGTCGCATTGAATAACCTCGCGTACATCAAAGCGGAAGAAGGCGTGGACCTGGATTCTGCGCTAAACATGGCGCAGAAGGCCCGGCAGAATATGCCGAATTCCAATGACGTCACCGATACCTTGGGTTGGATCTACATCAAGAAGAACATGACGGAGGAAGCAGTGCACACCTTCTCCGACCTGGTGAGAAAAGCACCTGCCGATCCAAACTATCACTATCATTACGGCAAGGCTCTTCTGCAGAAGGGCGACAAGCAATCCGCCCGACGCGAGTTGGAAGCTTCGCTGAAATCCAACCCGTCGAAGGACGTAGCCAGCGCTGTTCAGGATCTATTGAAGTCTATATAAGGTCCGGTTGAGGTCCACCGCGTATTGGATAGAGTGGCGGACCTCAGGATCCCACAAGCCAAGCGCGATCCATCCCATCCTCCATTCAGAGCCTTCTTTGCCTTCGATTCCTTACGTCCTGCCCTTTGCTGTCTTCCTGGGATTCCTTGGCTTGCGAAGCTATTCCGTCCTCTCCGGACTGACGGAGCAGATCGTCTGGTTCGGTGTCATGGCGGCCGTGATTGCGCTGGTCTCTCGTCCGGTGCTCGATTTTCGCGTCCGGCATTGGGGAGGCACGATCCTGCTGGGCATCGGTGTCTTTATTCTGTGGGTCGCACCGGATTATTTGTTCGCGGGCTACCGGGATCATTGGCTATTTTCTAACTCCATCACCGGATACCCGGCCGCGGGCATACCGGAACAAGATCGTGCGAACGCGGCCATCCTGGTGTTGCGCGGCCTTCGGGCGAGCCTGATTGTCCCCATAGTTGAGGAGTTGTTCTGGCGCGCCTGGCTGATGCGCTGGATCATCAATCCCGACTTCAACAAGGTCGCGCTTGGAACCTATTCCGCGCAAGCTTTCTGGATTGTCGCGTTGCTGTTCGCCTCTGAGCATGGCCCATACTGGGAAGTCGGTCTCATCTGCGGTATCTTGTACAACTGGTGGATGGTCCGGACGAAAAGCCTGGGTGACTTGATCCTGGCACACGGCATCACCAACGCTTGCTTGAGCGGCTATGTGGTGGCGACCGGCCAGTGGCAGTTCTGGTAGACAAATTTCTTTCCATGATTGAAAAAATCCATGTCGGCGACTTAGCGCCAGCCCCCGACGCACGCGTCGCCTTTTTTGATTTTGATGGCACTCTATCCACCATCCGCTCTGGGTGGGTGGATGTCATGGTGCCGATGATGGTCGAGATTCTGGTGGAATTGAAGACCGGCGAATCGGAAGCGGAACTCACCGAGATCGTCAAAGAATTCGTGTGGCGGCTGACGGGTAAGGAAACCATCTATCAGATGATGGAGTTCGCCGGGCAAGTCAGCCAGCGCGGCGGCGTGGCCAAGCAGCCGCTGGAGTACAAGAAACAATATCTGGACTTGTTGTGGGATAAGATCCGCGACCGTGTAGAGGATCTGCAGCAGGGCCGCGTGCCGCCCGAACACTATCTGGTCCCCGGAGCGATTGGGCTGCTGGATCGGCTACGCGATCGCGGGCTGAAGATGTATCTGGCCAGCGGCACCGACCATGACGCGATGTCGGCCGAGGCTCGATTGCTGGGCGTCACACCGTACTTCAACGGTGGAGTCTATGGCGCGCAGGATGACCTGACCAGCTTCTCGAAGAAGATCCTTGTGCACCGCATCCTTGCGGGGGCTGACGTTGCGGGTCCGCAAATTATAGGATTCGGCGATGGTTATGTGGAGATCGAGGAAGTGAAGCTGGTCGGCGGAGTGGCGGTCGGCGTTGCGACCACTGAGCCTGCCTGCCTGGCGGTCGACCCCTGGAAGCGGGAGCGTTTGATCAAGGTGGGTGCCGATTTTATCGTGCCGAATTTCAAGCACAGTGCGGAGCTGATCGGCATGTTGTTCGAGGGGTAGAGCGGTCTTTGAGGTGCCTGCGGGAGCCGTTGCCTGGATATCGAAATTGCTTCATCCAGCCAAGCAGGTCCGTCGAGTTGCGTCGGCTGAAGACCGTACACCTCCAGGATCAAATATTTAAGAGGTATGTGATGCAGGGCAACTCTTCCCGCAGCGTCGCCTCACAACTGCGGTTGATTTGGCGGATTAACCAGGCTCGGCTTAATAGATGCGACCCGAACCGGGGCTCCACGCTTGCCGGCTTAGTCTGAGCCGTCGCCGGGGTCACGACGGACAGTGTTGCTGAGATGATGACCAGGGTTGCGGTTAAGGCGGCAGTCATCCAGAGGGTTCTTGAGTTCATGTCGCGCAGCCACCTCAGGTATCGATTGTGGCAACACGCCTAGCCGTGGTCAACGGTAAAAGTGGAGTTCTTCAAGAAATGCGTTTAAATAGCGAATCCCTGAATACTTGCGAGAAACTATGGGTGCCCCGGTTCGCGGCCGGAACTATTCGGATTTCTTGAACAGATTGTCGAACGCTGTGCGAGCATCGCTCGCGTTACGAGGTTCCTGCACGTGCGCCGTCGCGTTGCTCATCGTAACCGGCGGCGGAGCCGACGCTGTGTCGCGTGCAACTGTGATCCGGGGTTTGAACGCATCGCAGGTGTTGGCTTGATCCTTGGGCGAAATGCGCACCGGGATCGGCTTCAAGCACTGGAAGCGAGTGGACGGCTCAAAATAGGAACACTGCTTGCAGCAATGCAGCGCTGCTTGGCACTTGGGGCAGTTGGCCGGGAAATCCGATCCCACCGCCAATTGCGTTGTGCAATTGAAACAGCGTGAGGCGGTGACGGCTTGCACCAGCCGGGGTAGCCGCGGGCCGGTGATATCGAGCGGAAGCCTGGGCCCCTGCGGTTTGCGCTCATCTCTCCGGTCATCGCCGCGATGGCCGTTGCTTGACCCATTGCCCGATCCATTGGTAGATCGACCTGAGTCCTGGTACCCGTTTTGTTTGTACTTACGATCGGCGTCCATAATTAGTGCCGTGCTTGGCTGCTCCCCTTGAGTGGGCGTCCCTGTCTGGTAGTGCTTGCAATGTCAGGCGTACTACGCTGTCCGAACCTGGAAGTGCCGTAATACATTTGTTGTGTTTATTGTTTCAATGGTGGCTCGCTCAAAAAGCATGAGGCACCTGGTAACTATTTCAAATATCGATCTGTACTTATCTCGGCATGCGACCGTTAGTGGGTTGGAGACGGTCTTCGATTCTCCGGTAGGATTATCGTTACTGGTTGGGGAATCCGCAGTTCACACCCTCGGTGTCCCGCAGGCCGCGAAATTGATACACCCCAATCCCAAAGGATCCAGATGGATGTCCATGAGGCAGGGAACGGACGTTACTGATGAAATGTTCTCCGCTTCGGTATTCCGCGCTACTGCGTTTGACCCTGGTGTCCGAATGCCCGACAGGGGCAGTCAACGAAGCGCGCGAAACTTCTAAACCTTTATTTACCACACGCCAGCAAAAGAATCCAGTAAAAAATCTGGCTACCGCCTAAATGGAGCTAAACCGGGCTCGCTTTCAATGATCGGCCTTACCCGGTCCAAGCATTAGCCTCTGCTTCCTATCCCGGATTTGGTGCCGCCCATTTCAGCAAACTGTTGCAAGGACGGGTTAATGGGTCTTCAAAGTGATTGGTACTGATACGAACAGCTACACCCAAACGTCCAGTGATGGGTGGAACCAAGTCACGCCGGAAGGCATAGGAGCCTGGATTGTTACCTGGTGCGATGTCCGCAGCCAACGGGACGATTTGCACCTCTAGCAATTCGCCGGTAGAGCTGACGCGCCCCACCATTGCCTCTACTCGCACATCGCCTGGTGTCAAACCAGCCAAGTCCAACTCGACGCGAAGTGGAACCGGCGTACCGCTCGAAACGTGATCCTGCCCTAGCGCGTAGTTGATGAATCTTACCAGGGGCCATTTGGAGGACACCATTTGGCTCCAGCGAACTCTTTCCTGAGCGGTCTGGTAGCCCGCGGCACTCATCGTTTGAGATGCTGCGTGGGAGGGTTCGTACAGCTGCGCGCGGTATTGGCCGACCATCCGTTGGCAATTGAAGTGTTGGCTGATGTGCTTCAATGACTGCTTCATACGGCGCACCCACTCGACGGGGACACCGTGTTCGCGGTGTTCATAGTACATCGGTATGACTTCGTTTTCGAGCAAGGAGTAGATGCTGGCGGCGTGCGAATCGTCTCGCTCCGGTTCGTAGGGTTCCCGGTCGCCGATCACCCAGCCGCCGGATTCCTCCGCCGCTTCGTCAAACCAGCCATCCAGGATGCTGACGTTTAAGACGCCGTTCATTCCGGCCTTCATGCCGCTGGTGCCGCAGGCCTCTTCGCCCCGGCGCGGCGTGTTGAGCCAGATATCGACGCCTGCAACCAGTTCACGAGCCACCTGCATTCCATAGTCCTCGACGAAGATGACACGCCGCGCCAACTCCGGATCGAATGAATGATGGATGATATCGCGGATGAGGCTGCGGCCCGGTGTATCCAGAGGATGCGCCTTCCCCGACATAACGAGCTGAACGGGCCTGCGCGTATTGGACAGGATCTTCGCCAGACGGTCCAAGTCGCGGAAGATCAGAGTGGCACGCTTGTAGGTCGCAAAGCGCCGTGCAAATCCAATGGTGAGCGCTTCCGGATCCAGCACTTCATTTAGATTGCGAAGCTCCACCGACGATGCGTTGCGGGAATGCGCATTCTCGACAGCGCGTTCGCGGATGAACTTTACCAGACGCCGCTTGCGTCTGCGATGGGCCTCCCACAATTCCGCATCCGGAATTTCGAGGACGTTGTCCCAGCTCTTCGGATCGGACATGCCCTCGCGCCATTCCGGGTCCAGGTGTTGGTCGTAGAGGGCCGCAAAATCGCCGTTGATCCAACTCGGCAAATGTACGCCGTTGGTTACATACGTGATCGGGATTTCGGATACCGGCAGTTCCGGCCATAGCGCATCCCACATACTCTGCGAAACGTCGCGGTGCAGGCGGCTGACCGCATTGCGATATGCCGAGGTTCGGATCGCGCACACCGCCATGGAGAACGATTCCGCTGGATCGTTTGCGTTGAGGCGGCCCAATGCCAGCAGATCCGCGAATTCGATGCCACTTTGTTGGCAGTAGTCATTCAGATATTCATGCATCAGGCCCGCGTCAAACAAATCGATCCCCGCAGGCACCGGGGTGTGGGTGGTGAATACACTATTCACCCGGCTGGCCTCCAGCGCTTCCGCGAAGCTTAACTCGTTCTCGGCCATCAGAATACGGATTCGTTCGATGGCCAGGAACGCCGAATGGCCTTCGTTCATGTGATAGACGGTCGGCTTCAGGCCCAACTCTTTTAGTATCCGCAGGCCGCCAATTCCAAGCGCGATCTCCTGAGAAATTCGTTTGTGCTGCCCACCCGCGTACAACTGGGCGGTGATATCGCGATGCTCAGGGTTCGCATTTTGCGAGATGTTGCTGTCGAGCAAGTACAGCTTCACCCGGCCCACGTCGATCCGCCACACCTTCAGATACAGGGTGGTGCTGCCAATCAGAACGTCGACCAGCATCTCGCTACCGTCCTCGCGGGTAACCGGGGTAATAGGCAGTGAGTAGAAATCGTTGATCGGCGTTTTCTCCTGCTGCCAGCCGTCCGCGTCAAAGGACTGTCGGAGATAGCCGCGTTGATACAGCAGTCCGATTCCCACCAGCGGCAGCGACAGATCGCTCGATGCTTTCAGGTGATCGCCGGACAGGACGCCCAAACCGCCTGAGTAGATCGGGAGGCAATCGAGTAAGCCGTACTCCATGGAGAAGTACGCTACCAGCATCCCGGAGTTGGAGGGACTGGTGGTGCCCGTCCCGAACAGCGAACGTGTTGCATGCCACAGGCTCGGCTGCTCCGGCTGGGCCTTCACATAGTTGTCATAGATCTCGCAGCCCTTGCGATACAGCGACAGGTAGCGTGGGTCGCGAGCGGCCCGTTCCAAGGCTTCCTGCGGGATTTGACCGAGCAGAAGCACAGGATTATGATTGCAATTCCGCCACGCAACCGGGTCCAGACGCCGAAACAATGCACGGAGCGAGTGATTCCAACTCCACACTAGATTGGCGCCGATCTCCGGCAACCGGGCCAACTCCGGCGGGACGGCGGCGCGTACCAAGAATTCTCTGACGGGGCGAATTTGAAATGCCATGAGGAAGAAATACCTGTGACCAGATGAACGCTAATGTACTATCGTCTGAAAACTGCGGAATGTTGCGTCCGAGGCCGCAACGAGACAAAAGGGACTCCGCGAATTAGGCGGGAGAACGATTGCAACATCTAACCCGGCAGACCGTCTACACAAACACTTGGCAGGCTTAGCCCACTGATACTCCTGAGGATAGCAAAAACGGTTGAATTTCCGCTCCCAAGTTGTGGCAGTTAAGCTATTCTCTAATGATTGGGAACGGTTGTCCCAACCATTCGACTAGCACCAGAGAAAAGAGAACGATGATTCGACCGAACGCCCTGCTTGCACTCGCTTGCCCACTGCTTGCCGCGACGTTGCTTACTTCCTGCACGAAACCGACCCGCATCGCGGTTGGTGCGACTAGCTCCACTCAACAATTGATCCTGGCTGAGATCATTGCGCAGCATTTGGAGCACCGGCTGGGCGATTCGGCTAGAATTGATCGCCGCATCGGCACGGGAGACGTGGCGTCGCTGCATCAGACGCTGTTGAGCGGGGATGTGGATGTTTACGCGGAAGATACCGGGATCCTGCTCACGCAGGTGCTGCATGAGACTGCAATTCCGGAGCCTGCGGTGGCGCTGACCTTCGTTCGCACCGAGATGAAGCGGAGGTACATGGTGGACGTCCTGGATCCGTTCGGCCTGGACGACCGGACGGTCATAGTGGTTCCCGCATCGTTCGGTATCCATTCGTTGGAGCAGGCCGGAGGACTCCCGGGTGAGAAGAATCAGATTCGCTGGAAGTTGGGTTCCACTTTGGAATTTGTTACGCGCGATGGGGGATTGAAGGCTTTGGCCCCGTATCATCTGACGATCGATTCAAGTTCCCGCACTGTGAAGGTTCGCGAACTGTTTAATCTGCTGCAGAAGGGCGAGGCCAACATGCTGGCAACGCAGGCTAGCGACGCGCATCTGCCCTCTCCAGAGTGGACGGTGCTGGACGATCCACAGAATGTGTTTTTGCCACGCCAGACCACCCTGCTGATTCGTCAGGAAATGTCGACCAAGGTTCCGATGCTGAGGCCTGCGCTAGCGGAACTGGCTGGGAAGATCAGCTTGGATACGATGCGCAAACTACGGACCGAGGTGGATATCGATGAGAAGAAACCCGCTGACGTAGCTCGGGCTTTTTTGCAGTCGGCTGGCTTGAAATAAGACGCACGAGACGAACGATATTTTGTGTAGGCTAATTATCATGCAGCGTTTGCAGACTATCGGCCTGGCGGCTACCGCTTTAATCGCCACGATTGCCGTTTGTGCCCAGGCCCCGGCGTCACTGTCGGACAAAGGCACTCCGGCGAAAGGCAAGGGTAAGGCCGCAACAGCCGACTCTGCTGCGAAGGGCAAGGGCCGGGGCGGAGCACAGCAGGCGGAGAAGGCCCCTACGCCTCCGCCGGTTCCCCAGGTGCTGCGACGGCTGCGCCCCGGGTTGTATCTGGTAACGGGTCACGGTGGGAACGTTCTGTTTCACACCACAACCGCCGGTGTGATTTTGGTGGATACCAAGCTTCCGGGCGACGGCAACTTTGAAACGCTCATGGACTTGATCCGGGGGATTACGGATCAGCCGGTCAAGATCGTGTTCAACACGCACCATCACGCGGACCATACAGGGAACAATGACAAATTTCTCGCGCTTGGCGCGCAGGTGATCGCGCCCGAACAGTTGAAGGCGAATCTAACAACGTACTCGTTTACGCCAAAGCCTGCGCCACCCTCGGTGACGTATGCTTCGACCTACACGGCCAAGCTCGGCGGAGTGGAGGCGCGAGCGTATCATTTTTCGCCCGGTCACACCAGCGGTGATGCGGTCGTGCTGTTTCCGGCCCAGCGAGTGATAGCGGTGAGCGATCTGGCCCGGCCCAATCGCACACCTGTGATTGACTACGCCGGAGGTGGCAGTATCCTCGGATGGGTCAAGGCTCTGGACGAAATCCTCAAGCTGGATTGGGATACTGCGGTCTCAGGCAACGGTGAACCGACCGATCGCGCGTTTGTAGAGACCTATCGCAAGAACCTCCAGACGTTGATCGACCGCGGACGGATGGCTGTGGCGCAAGGAGCTTCAAAAGAGCAACTGATGTCGCGGATCAAGACCGATGATCTCGGCTGGACGTTTGCCTTCGATGCCGATCAACTGAGCCACTTCTATTCTGAGATGGGCGGCAAGTAGCTGTTCGCGGCAGACCATTGCGCTCGATTGCGCCACAGCATCAGTGCGCGGTCTCGTGCGAATTCGTGGTTGACGACTGGTAGCGGATAGGTCATTCCTAACTCAACGCCCGCGCCTTGCAGGACCAATGCGGGTGCATTCCACGGCTGGTGGATCCACTCATTGGGGAGGTTTGCCAGTTCCGGCACCCAGCGTCGAACGTACGCGCCATCCGGATCGAAGCGTTCGGCTTGCAGCGTCGGGTTGAAGATGCGGAAGTACGGGGCCGCATCAGCACCGCATCCGGCAACCCACTGCCATCCCATCGTATTGTTGGCTAGATCTGCGTCGACCAGTGTGTCCCAAAACCAGGCCGCGCCTTCCTGCCACGGGATCAACAGATGTTTGACCAGAAACGAGGCGGCCACCATGCGAACGCGGTTGTGCATCCAACCTGTGTGCCATAGCTGACGCATGCCGGCGTCTACAATCGGGTAGCCGGTCTGACCTCGCGTCCATGCTTTGAACGAGGCTTCATCCAGTCGCCACGGAAAATGCAGGAACTCCGAGCGGAGAGGCTGATCCGGCGTCGCAGGATAGTGGAATAGAAGATGATGCGCGAACTCACGCCAGACCAGTTGACGCAGAAAAGCAGCGGCGTCCGGGCGGCCGACGGCTGCATGCCATATTTGGCGCGGGCTGAGTTCGCCGAAGTGGAGATACGGCGACAACAGCGAAGTGCCGGGGTGATCCGGCCGATCTCTCTCGGTCGCGTAAGGCACCACCGCGTGGTCCAGGAAAACGGTCAGTTGCTTCAATGCAGAAGCTTCGCCGGGTTGCCACGACTCGCGCAAGCCCGCGGCCCAGTCGACCTTGGTATCGGAATCGAGATCAAGGTCCTGCTCGCTATTCGGCCACGACGCTGGCGCGAGGATCGTATCCGGTGCAGACGAAGGAGAAGCGGGCGCAGGAGATTTGAGGCACGCCTTCCAAAATGCAGTGAAGACTCGAAAGGGTTGCCCTGTGCTGTTCGCCAGAGTCCATGGTTCAAATAGCAGATTCCCCGGGAAGCTGTTCACTGTCAGGCCTCGTTCGCGGAGCGTGTGCTTCAACTCGCGGTCTCGGGCGATGGCGGCAGGTTCATAGGTACGGTTCCAGAAGATGGCGTTCGCACCGGTCTCCTTGCTGAGCGTTAGTAGCGTATCTAGAACGGGACCACTCCGGATCACCAGTCGCGACCCACGTTTGCGCAGGGCAGCGTTGAGTTGTTCCAGGGATTGTTTCAGCCACCAGCGTGAAGCGGAACCCAGAGGCCTGTTGCCTTCTTCCTGCGGCGACCAGATGAAAACGGGGACGATGGGAGAACCTCGTTCCATCGCGGCGTTGAGGCTCGGATTATCGGAGAGCCTGAGGTCCTGTCGAAGCCAGACTAATGTTGCCTGCGTCACGCGGACGGAGGTCCCCCGAAT
>JBDTUY010000138.1:0-10200 GCA_040007495.1 Acidobacteriota bacterium
CCGCTGACGAACACCGTGTTCTCACGTCGCACACCCATCTGGGCGAGGGCGCGCGAAAGCTGATTACGATTGACGTGGAAGGCGCGTCCAGCGAAAAGGGTGCGGAGACCATCGCGCGATCCATCGCCAACTCGCCGCTAGTTAAGACGGCGATTGCCGGTTCCGATCCTAACTGGGGCCGCATCATTGCTGCCGCAGGGTATGCTGGCGTGCCGTTTAATCCGTCCATGACAGACATCTATTTGCAGGGAACAAAGGTCTGCGATAGCGGGCTGGCCGCGAGGTTCTCCGAAGCTGGGATGGCTAAGAAACTGAATGAGCCGGAGTGCATGATTCGAGTAGTCATTCGCGGTAAGGGGCGCGGACAAGCTCGCATATGGACGTGCGACTTCACCGAAGGCTACATCCAGATCAACGGGAGCTACCGCACCTAACGTGAATGTTGCTTCTCAGACACGTCAATCCTATGCGCGAGCTGTGGCGCTTGTCGCGTTGCTGGTCCTGTGTGCGGCCGGAAGCCTGAAAGCAGAGACGCCTGCCGCTGTTCTGAATGTATTTAGGACAGCCGTCGAATCGCTTGCATCTCAGGATTTGAACCAGTTCATGGGACTGTTTGATCGCAGTATGCCTGGCTATGAGGAGCTGCGGCATCACATTGGACTACGCATAGGAACCGAGGGTCTTGGGTCGACGATTGAAGTCGTGACCGATGAAGGCGACGAGGCGAAACGAGTGATGCAATTGGACTGGCTGCTACGACCTGAGCATGGTTCAGCCAAACGAGCTGTCGTCAAGTGCACCCTGGAACACAAAGGCAAGACGTGGAAGATTGTTGCGCTCGATCCAGTCGCGTTCTTCACGCCAGAGTAATTAATCCAGTTGCAGGCGAAAGTTGATGTCTACTGCTGGTGCGGAGTGGGTAATCGCTCCACTGGAGATGAAATCCGCCCCTGCCTCAGCGTATGCGCGAGCATTGGCTAGCGTAATTCCACCCGACAATTCCACCGTTGCGCGGCTGTTGATATAAGCGACCCACTGGCGAGCTTCTTCCGGCGTCAAATTGTCCAGCAAGAGATGCTTCACTCCGCAGGCGAGAGCTTCGTCTAACTCCGCGCGAGTTCGGACTTCAATCTCCACCTTCACGCCCGCGTCCTTGGTCCGTTCCAGCGCCGGACGAACGCCGCCTGCAATCGTGATGTGATTGTTCTTGATCAGGACCGCATCGAATAAGCCCACGCGATGATTCACACCGCCGCCTGCAGCCACTGCCATCTTTTCCAGTCTCCGCAGACCGGGCGTGGTCTTACGTGTGTCGAGCACCTTGCAGCGGGTGCCCTCCAGCAATGCCGCGAAAGCGCTCGCAAAGGTCGCGACACCACTTAATCGCTGGACGAAATTCAAAACAACACGTTCGCCTGTCAATAGCGCACGAGCCGGACCTCGAACAAACGCGATCTCGTCACCGTCTTTTAGATGCTTTCCTGATTGGTGATGGATATCGATAACGCAGGCACCCGGAGCAATAGACTCAAAGACGAGCGGCAACAACTCGATCCCAGCTAGCGTCATCGACTGTCGCGCGATCATTCGCGCGGATGCCATCACTTCGGCGGGAACGCACAGGTTCGTTGTAATGTCACCCGTGCCGATATCCTCGGCGAGAGCTAACCGGACAATCTCAAGGATTTCAGGGTGCGTAACGTCGAAGTGCATGGCTACTTGACGGCGAGCATGCGTTCTATCGGCAACGCTGCGCGACGAATTAGGTCGTCGGAAAGCTCGATACGCGGGGTGAGATTCGCCAGACAATCGCGCAGGTTTTCCAGGTGATTGCGACGCATGTAGGGGCACTCGCTGCAATTGCAATTTTCGTTCGGGACAAAATGGAACGTCTTGCCGGGGGCACGAAGTTTGAGGGAATGCCCGACGCCGCTTTCGGTCATCACGATAAATTCCTGATCCGGACTGGCCACACAATGGTCGATGATCGCGCTGGTGGACCCGATGAAATCGGCCTTCGCCAGCACTTCCGCCGGACACTCCGGATGCGCCACAATCTTCGCGTTCGGGTGCTCCGATCGCGCGGCGCTTAGTTTGCGAGCCGCGAACGTCGCATGAACGATGCAGGCGCCTTGCCAGATTTTCATGTTCTGGCGGCCGGTTTGCTTGCGAACCCAGTTGCCCAGGTTGATATCGGGTAGAAACAGAATCGGCTTGTCGGCAGGAATCGAATTGACGATCTTTACAGCATTGCGTGAAGTGCACAGAATGTCGCTTTCGGCCTTCACTTCAACCGACGTGTTGATGTAGCTGACAATTACATAGTCGGGATTCCGCTTGCGAAACGCCTGAATTTGTTCGGCAGGGCAGCTGTCGACCAGACTGCAGCCTGCGTCGAGATCCGGCAGCACGACCGTGCGCGTCGGATTCAGGACTTTGGCAGTTTCGGCCATGAACTTCACGCCGCAAAACGCGATGACGTCGCCTTCAAATTCCTGCGCTCTGCGAGCGAGCTCCAGGCTGTCGCCTATGACGTCCGCGATCTCCTGAATCTCGTCGACCTGATAGTGATGGGCGAGGATGACAGCACGGCGTTCACGCTTTAGCTCGCGAATCTTGTCGACAAGCGTCTGGTTAGACGCTGGATCGGAGGAGGTAACGATGGGGTCTTGGACGGCCTGCATTTCGCTTTCAGTGTAGCAGCGAAGACCGCCCTAACGCGTAGTTCAGCGATAGAATTCCGCAACCGTGGAGTATTCGGTGTTGAACGCCTCAATCAACTTCCCGAGGTCACCCTTCAGTCCAGCACTCTCGCAGAACTCTAACAGAGGAGCCGTGTCGTACCCAGCAGCCGCCGCATGCGGGGGGACCCTGGGCGGGAACAACGATTCGCCCATCCCATTCACGTACTCATCCGCTGCCCAAATCGCAGATGCGAGTGGCCAGGGAGTGCCAGTTGCTGGCGGTTGGATTTCACTATGATGGCAACCAACGGCCGTGCAGATTTCCTGGGGAAGCTTCCAGGCCTCAAGGATATCGCCGGATAGTTCAGCATGCGTGAATCCGAGCGTTCGCAGCTCACATTCCGTCCATGGCACGCCCGTCCGATACATGGCCACCACCGATTGAAACTCGCTCGGCAGCCCGATCGCGATGACCAGTTTACCCACGTCGTGCATCAGTCCGCCGATAAACGCTCCCTCGGGATACTCGATTTTAAGACGTTGCACCAGAAGATCCGAGAGGATCGCCACAGCAGCGGAGTGCTTATTGAAGCGCTCCATGGGCCATTCCTTTGGCGTCTGCGCCTGATTCAGCATGCGCGACACCGACATCCCCAACACCATATTGCGAAGCTTTTCGAGGCCGAGCACCGAGAGCGAATGACGGACGGAGCTGATCGTGTCTCGGCGCGCATAGGCAGCCGAGTTGACGACTCGCAGCACATTCCCAGCAATTACGGTGTCCTTCTCTATCAGGTCGCCGAGAACAGCGAACGAAATATCCTGACCCGCCAGTGACGCCATCAACTTACTGAGGATGGGCGAAAACGGGGGTAGACGATTGAGAGCCGACAGCGCACGTTTCCGAAGAGCCACGCCTGCGTTTGTAGAGCGCACTTCAAGCACGGGAGTCACAGACCACTCATCGGACCGGCGGCGGGGAGTGTGAGAGGGAAATCTGGGGGTATTCAGCGATACACCGTGCTTCGATGGGCTATAGTCACCACCAATACAATCAGTTTATCGCTCTGAAGTTCACACAGTATCCGATAGTCTCGCACCAGGTACCGCCACAAGCCGCACCTGCCGAAGCGCAGGGGCTTACCATGCTTTCTGGGATCTTCAGAACCGGCAATGCGGTTCTCAAGATATTCAAGAATTTCGAGCTGAATTTCCGGGGCAATACCGCGCAGATCCTTCGCCACACGGGGATCGTATGCAACGGTCCAACTCAACTTGGCAGGCCGAGATGCTTTCGAAGGTCACTCCCGCTAATTGGGTTCATCGGGGCTTCCAGTCGTGCTTCCGCCTCCTGACAGGCCCTAATATCTTCAGAAGCCTCTGTCAGGTACGCCCCAAGAAATTCCGATAGCGGCAGACCACAGGCCTGCGCCTCCAAGCTGAGGCTCGCTTCCACATCCTCGGGTATTTCGACTGTAATAGTCATACCGACCTCATTATCGCGCACTTCCCAGTAACCGCTGGCGCAGCATATCCAGCGCCGCGTTGGTAGCAAAACCCCGTACCCGATCCCGGTCGCCTGGCATCACGAAGCGCGTTGCCTCGGTCGCCTGACCCTGCGCCGCGATCCCAACGTAAATCGTGCCAACCGGAGCTCCTGTTGCCGATTCCGGACCCGCTTCACCCGTAATCGAAATCGCATAGCTGGCCCCCGTGCGCGCTAGAGCACCGTCAGCCATAGCGCACGCAACCTCTGCGCTGACAGCGGTTTGCTGTGCGATCAGTTGCGCATCCACACCCAATAGGGACGTTTTTATCGCATCCGAATACGCCAGGAATCCGCCAAGGAAGTACTCGGAACTGCCGGGAACCGACGTAATCCGCCCAGCCACCATCCCACCCGTGCAGCTTTCAGCCACACACAATGTCGCCTGCTCCCCACACAGCATCCCGCCGATCACGGCTTCTAGAGGATCGCCGTTCCTGGAATAGAGGCGCGGTCCCAACAATTCCTCGATCGGCGAGCCGACCTCGGCTAAAAGGCCTTCCGTTTCCGCCTCGGTCGCACAGCGCGCCCGCAGGTGGATTTGGATGTCTCCGGCCGACGCGAGAATCGTCGTTACTGGATTCGCATACGGCTTATAGACCGGCGAAATCAGCGCGTCCAGATCGGATTCCGTCATCCCAGTCACACGATAAAAGCGAGTCCGAATCACGACCTCTGGCATCCTCCGTTTGAGTCGAGGTAGGCACTCCGCCTCAAACATCGGCCTCATTTCCTTCGGAGGACCCGGCAGCAGGATCACGATTGTACCCTCTGCGTCCACCCAAAGACCGGGTGCGGTCCCTGCGTTGTTCGGCAGGACCTCTGCACCTTCGATCACGTAAGCCTGACGTTTATTGATCTCCGCCATCTTACGCGACCGTCGACGAAAGCGCTCTTCAATCTCGTCGCTGATTTCCTGATGAAAGAGAAGTGGACGACCCAGCGCTGCGGCCACCGCGTCGCGGGTAACGTCGTCTTCGGTTGGACCCAGACCGCCAGTCAGAATCAGTAGACCTGCGGCTTTGGTAAAAGCATTGCCGGAACCCTGGTTATGCAGCGCTTGCTGCACGGCTACGGTCAACAGGGTGCGATCATCGCCAACCACTAACTTGCGACGCACTTCAATCCCTAGCGCGTTCAATTGATCGGCCAGATAGAGCGAATTCGTATCGACCCGCTGAGCACTCAGCAGTTCCGATCCGATCGCAATGATTTCGGCGTCGATCACTTTGGCTTGGTTGTCAGATGTTCGCGCAGTTGCACCCGATAGAGAGCGCTATTGGTGGCCACCACAAAGGTTCGAGGTGAGGCAAAGGCGACTCCGACAATCGAGGGTCCGGAGAGAAACAGTTCAGCTTTGCCATCGGGGGTGATGCGCGCCACGCCCCGGCGTCCGGCGAGCGATGACGAAACGTACAGATTGCCCGCGGTATCGAACGTAAGCCCTTGGGGGCGTCCCAAACCCCGGTAGAACACATCGACCTGTCCATCTGGCGAGATGCGGCGAACAACGTCAAAGCTCGACGTCGTCGGACCCGTTACGTACAGGTAATTGTCCGGCGAAAACGCCAGATGATAGGCAGCCATGGAGGGCTCAAGCGTAGCGAACACGTAGATCTGGCGATCCGGGCTGATCTTGAAGATGGTTCCACTGCGATCACCTACATACAGATTACCTGCCTGATCGAAAACGATCCCGGTGGCCACACCCATTCCTTCTACAAACGAGGTCGCAGTCCCAGTCGCCGAGATCTGATAGACGATTCCATCGCGACGGCTCGATACATAGAGGACGCCAGTTGGGTCCAGCGCCAGTCCCGTCGCGTTCAGAATGTCCGAGACGAAAGGCTTCAACTGCAGATTGGTATCCAGCTTGTAAACCGACACCGGCGTTCTCTGCCCGGCAGTGCCGCTCAGCGTCGTGTAGATATTGCCAATCGCATCGACCACGGGATTGGCCACCGGATGGATGCCGTCTGCGATTTGTACGCCGATGTCACACTGCCAGTCGTAGCTGTCACCGGTAGCCGGGGCGACCGTTCCCCTCGCGCGCTCCAACCCCAGAGTCAATTCACCGCGCGAAGCACCCTCCGGAACCCGGACGATCATGAAAGATTCCGAACCAATCACCACGCGCGCCGGTACATCGCCGAAGCAAGCGACCGGAGGCGCATCACTGGTAAGGCTGTTGCCCCGAAGTTGAAATTCCCCCCCTGGAATCGCTGCGGCCGGAAACACTTCGGTGATCTGCGGGCGGGAATCGGACGATTTGCGAGTGGGCATTTTTAATAGACTTTGAAAGAACTGCGGAGAGGCCGCCTAAACTAAATTGAACCATTCGACGCCATACAACACAAGCGCCGCATAAACTCCTGCCATCACGTCATCCATCACGATGCCTGTACCGCCAGGAAGCCTTTCCAGCATTCGTACCGGCTGCGGCTTCCAGATGTCGAACGTTCGAAATAAGAGGAACGCCGCCAACACCGTCTGCCAGGTGAAATGCGTCGCACCTGCCAGCGCGAGCCATTGCCCGATCACTTCGTCGACCACCACAATCTGCGGGTCCTTACGACCGGTATCGTGCGCCATACGATCCGCGGCCCAGATACCTGGAAGTAGGAATAGAGCCGCAAGTCCAGCAAACGCCAGCGGTGTGAAACCGTGAAATACGATCAAAGGCCACGCGACCAGAAGCGCGCCCAGCGATCCCGCCGTCCCCGGGCCTTTCGGGAAATAGCCTAAATAAAACCAAGTGCCGATGATCTGAGCGAGTCGGCTCAATCGTCCTCATCCTCAAGACCCGGCAGGTTCTCGCCTTCCTCAACGTCGGCAGAACCCGAGACGACGTACTTCTCGTCGGACCAATTCGCGAGGTCCTGGATTCTGCAACGGTCGCTGCAGAACGGCATGAAAGGATCGGTAATCTGAACGGTTTTTTTGCAAATGGGACAAAGCATGGCGTTACCTTGGGGCTAACTCCGGTTCGGGTTTATCGAGCCACAACAGCGGGACGAATCTGGATGAAGGCGGATACTGGCACCATCGCCTGGGCCGCACCTGAAGTGACCGCCTGAGGTGTGATTTCGGCGTCGATCACTTCGTCCGTCAGTTCGCCTGATAGATCGTAGTCGTGCGCCTTGGTGATCTTCATCTTCCGGAACTGACCGGCCCGCAGAGGCAACTCGCCAGGATCGGTAATGTAGCAAACTCCATCGATCTCTGGTGCCTGCGTCGACAAGCGAGCCTGCCACACCAGATCGGAATCCGCCGTCGGACCTTCGACCAAAACCTGCAGTTCGCGACCAATCAACTCGCGGTTCCGAGCCTTGGAAATCGGGCGTTGCACGGACATCAGCTTGCGCTTGCGTGCGTAAATCGTCTTCTTGTCGACCTTGGCATCCAGCGCATAGCTAGCACTACTGTCTTCGTCCGAATACGAGAACACGCCCAGCCGGTCGAGCTTCGCCGCTTTCGCGAACTGGCACAACTCCTCAAAATCGGCATCGGTCTCGCCGGGAAACCCGACGATCATGCTGGTTCGAATCGCTACGTCCGGAATCGTTTTGCGAATGCGCTCCAGCAGCTTCAGAAAGATGTCGCCATTCGCTCCGCGCTTCATGCGCTTCAGCACGTTGCCGCTGGCATGCTGCAATGGAATATCGATGTACTTCACCAACGACGCATGTTCCGCGATCGTGTCCAGCAGTTTCTGCGTCACCCGATTCGGGTAGCAATAGAGGAAGCGAACCCACTTCGGATGCGTCGTCTCAATCTCCGACAACCGGGCCAGCAGCAGCGCCAGACCATCTTTCAACCCGAGATCTTCGCCGTAACAGGTCGTATCCTGACCAATCAAATTCAGTTCTCGAACGCCTTGGCTGAATAGACGCGTCGCCTCAGTTATGACGCTCTCGAAGCGTCGGCTGCGGAAATTCCCGCGATACTGCGGGATCACGCAGAACGTACAGGGATGGTCGCAACCCTCGGCAATCTTCAGATAAGCGAAGTGTTTCGGCGTGGCCAGAACCCGAGGCGTAGCGTCGTGATACAGGTAGGGCTCAATCGTTTGACCCTCGACCGGCTGTAGCCCTTCGCACATCTCCACGACCCGCTCCAACTCATTGGTCCCGATGACGGCGTCGACTTCGGGCATATTCGCAACGATGTCGCCGCGAAAGCGCTCCACCAGGCACCCGGCGACCACCAAGCGCTGAGCACGGCCGGTCTTCTTGTATTCAGCCATCTCCAGAATCGTATCGATCGATTCCTGCTTGGCGGGGTCGATAAAGCTGCACGTATTAACAACGATGACGTCGGCATCCGACGGATCATGCGTCAATTCGTGCCCTTTGGACGTGAGTTGCCCCATCATGACCTCGCTATCGACGAGGTTTTTCGGGCAGCCGAGACTAACAAAACCAATTTTCAAAATGAGTTCCTGCGGAGAAAGGTACGAAACCTCCATTGTAGCGAAGCGGGCGCTGGCTAGCAGCTGAGACAGTCTTGCCGCATACAAGATGAGCCTGAAGGTTGGAGGTGTTTCGCATACAAGATGAGCCTGAAGGGAAGGAAGCGGATGCTGGGGATTGATTCTCCACATGGACGAAAACGAGAGTTGAGACTGCGGCATATGCGTGCGTTTTTGGGCAGGGACGGAAGCGGTGCGGTTCGCCGGGCAGGATCGGGGCGGCAGACGCTTGCCGGAAAAATAGCAGCCGCGAAAACATCGTTGTGAAATTATTAATCGCCGCGTTAGGGACGATTCCCGACGTTGCCGATCCTGCCTATAGCTCCAGTGGGGCTACGCCATGAATCAAACGTTCATTATTTGGAAGCACTTTTCGAGGCTCTTCACTGGATCATTCCCCATGGCGGGCTTCCACTCGTGGGCAACAAATCCGTTGTACCCAGTATCTGCGATTGCGTTAGCGATAAAGCGGAAGTTGAGTTCTTGTGTGTCGTCGATTTCCATGCGGCTGGGCACCCCCGCCACGTGAATGTGGCAGATGCGGTCAATGTTCTCGCGCAAGGTCCGCGTCACATCGCCATCGGCGATCTGTGCGTGATAGACATCAAACAGGATTTTCACGCGCGGCGAATTGACTCGCTTGCAGACATCAAGACCCCATGCCACATGGTCGAAGACCTGATCGGTGCGCTGATCTGCGGCGACCTTGGAGTTCGTAATTTCCATGCAAACATTGATGCCTTTCTGTTCGGCGTAGGCCTTCACACGGCTCAATATTGCGACGGCGTTGTCCGCGCCTTCTTCTCTGGACATGCCCCGCCGCTCGCCGGGGATCGCGATAAGCGTCGCGCATCCAGCGGCTACACACATGTCGATCCCGGCATGCGTGGCTTCTTCGATCTGGTTGTGGATCTCCTTACGAATGAGTCCATTTTGGAAGCTGGTCCCGGTGCCAGTCATCATGCCGGGCGTCAGGCCGTTTTGCTTCAGGATTGGCACCTGCTGCGCTGTCGGCAGATCCACGCCCTTGAAGCCGATGCGCGCAAGAATCTTGCACCGCTCTTCAAACGAGGTGGTGGAGCCTGTCCAAACGGAAGACATTACGCTTTGCTTAATGCGGGTGCGGGCCGCTGCGGCGGGCTGAGCAGATAGTTGATCGGCGATCCCGGCAGCTAAGGGAAGAGCCGCAACCGTTAAGAATGATCTTCGTTTCATCGGCGTAAATATACCATACGCCAACCCAGGTTGTGTGAGAGGCAAACAGAGAGCCACCTTTGCCCGCCGATGCCGGTGCAGATCTATCCAAACGCCGCGCAAGGACACTTCGCTGTGAAGGTCAGTCCGGTCAAGCAGGGACCCACTCAGCTGCAGTTATCAATTGTGATGCGCTCTTCGCTTCGCGGGACGGTGGAGGCTCGAATGGGGAAAGGGAGATCTCAACGATCTAGTGGGCTGTCCTTGAGTAACCGATAGCGGAAGATTTTCGCCTTATATTTATG
>JBDTUY010000139.1:0-10136 GCA_040007495.1 Acidobacteriota bacterium
CCAGTACCTATTCTTCGACGACTTCCATCCGACAACAGCGGCGCATACCTTGCTGGGAGATGCGTTTGCCGCCACAGTTCCAGAACCTTCAACCCTGGTTTTGACCGGAGCTGCCTTCTGTCTAATCTGTGCCTGGAAAAGAAGACCGGCAAGCCGGTGTTCCAACAATATTTCCTAGCAACCTGACTGGGTGGTTCGTTGAGCGATCCACGGGGCATGTACGCCCGACTCTGACCTGCAATCCTCGCGGCTCCGGAAGTTCCGTGAATCATCGGTACGCTTGTCACTCGCGCGCGACTTGGCACCCCACGTGCTCTACCCAGGGCATGCATCCTGTCGATAAAGCAACTCGCAAAGAAAAAGAAGACTCCGAAGCCGAGATCGATCCGAGCTTGAGGTGGGAAAAAGAGGACGACGAACTCGAAGGTCGAAAGCCCGATCTAGCCGAGACCGAAGAAGACCCGGCCGGGCTATAACTGCGTCGCTCAATTCCGGTCTTGCGGTAGAATCATGGGAAATGTCTACCGCAGACCGCTCTGTTTCCATTCATCCCTACTTCAAAGTCCACGACGGAAAGCTGGACGAATTTCGCAAAATCTGCGAGCAGTTCGTCGCGACCACACTTCCAGAATCCAAGTGTCTGTACTACGGCTTCAGCTTTAACGGCAACGAAGTCCACTGCCGCGAAAAATATACTGACGCTTCTGGACTGTTGGAACATCTGGACCACGTAGGACCGATCCTGGCAGAAGCAGCGAAGATCACCGACCTCGCACGACTGGAGATCCACGGGATCGAATCAGAATTAGCCAAGTTGCGCGAGCCGCTGGCGGGACTTGAATCCGACCTACTTCGTACTCGAATACGGCTTCTGCCATTAGCAAGGAAGTCGGGTTCGGAACAGTTCGCAACCCGCTGCGGGTTCAAAACCGGCTGGTCGCTTGAGTACAGGAGCCGGGTATGGTTCCCGGCGCGGGTTATGAACAGTTATGAACCCGCCTTCCTTACATGCCCCCCTTCAGCGGACAACCCGAACCCTTAGTATCATAGTCAGGGTGACCTGTAACCCTATGACTGGATCTCACAGTCATTATCAATGTGACTGAATCGAGCAGTCACTTCAATCGTGTCCGGCCGGGGAGCCGGGCGCTCCGCAGTCAGAAGAGGCTCGCGGATGAGGGTCGCCAGTTCCAGGCGGGTGTACTTTGTGAAAGACACCGTCTAGATTAGAATACGATTCAGAGTCTGAAGAGACCCCTGTCAAGGAGACAATACAAAATGAAAAAGATGCAATACGGTTTGCTTTCGATCGCGGTTGGCTTGGCCAGTTGCGCATTGTTGCTCGCACAGCCTCCGGCTGGCGGCCCCGGCGGTGGCAAGGGTCCAGGCGGTCCTGGTGGTGGCAAGGGCGGCGGTAAAGGCGGCGGCGGTCCGGTGTTTTCAGTTTCCACGTCGGCCTGGGAAGATGGCGCTGTGATCCCGTTGAAACATACGTTCTACGGCGGACCGGCGCAGGGTACAAGCGGACCGTCGCCGGCGTTTGATTTCCATTGGACGCAGGGGGGTAATCCGGCTGCGGCTCCTGCAGCCTTGCAGAGCTACGCGGTGGTGTTCCACGACGCGGAAAACTCAACTGCAAAGACAACGGTCGATACCCTGCACTGGTCTGCGTTCAACATTCCGGGAACAGCCAAAGGTATCCCCGAAGGTATCCCCGCTGGAGAATCACCGGATGGAACACGTAATGGTCCTGGCATCCGCGGCGGTTTGATGGGCGCATACTTCGGACCCGGCGCTGGCGCTGGTCCGTATCATCACTACATCTTTGAGTTCTACGCTCTGGATGCCAAGCTGGACATCACGGGCGCGGCTACTCGCGATGAATTGATGAAGGCGATGGACGGCCACGTGATCGGCAAGGCTGTGTACTATGCTCGCTTCGCCAATAACCCCGGCGCGAAATAAGTCGGTGTAAGAAATGACCGCTCCCTGTGGTCGCGGATCTGTAGAAGACTAACTCTGCAGAGCTTCCACAGGGAGCGGTTTCGGCTATAAACCAAAGCACGTCAGGCTCTAGTTCTAAACATTGGAAGGAACCGGGTAATTTTCATGAAACAAAGAATGACCTATTTAATCGGCGCCGCCGCTGTGGTCCTGACCACGGCGTTGATCGCGCAACCGCCTGCTGGCGCTCCGCCGAATGGGGCACCGCCCGCTGGCGCGAAAGGCTTCCCTGGTGGACCAGGTGGCGCAAAGGGCAGAGGAGGCGGTCGCGGCGCTTACACGTATCAAACGGAAAAGGGCAAGCCAATCGACGCGCGACCGTCCGTCAAGACGGACGATAAAGCGTTGTGGGAAGGTCAGACACGCGCTCCTTTTGAACCCAGCGGCCAAGAGTACATCGTGACCACTGTCACTGACAAGCTGGTTGCGCCCTGGGCACTCGCTTTCCTGCCGGATGGCAAGATGCTGGTGACTGAGAAGCCGGGCACCATGCGCACCGTTACCCAGAGCGGCGAAGTTTCCGAACCGATCAAAGGCGTCCCCAAGGTGCACGCGCAGGGCCAGGTTGGTCTGCTGGATTTGGCTCTCGACAAGAACTTCGCCCAGAACCGCCGCATATTCTTCACCTATAGCGAAAACATGCCCGGCGATATGGACAGCCACATCGTATTGGATAGCGCGACCCTGAGCAAAGACGACACGGAGCTCACCACCGTGAAGCGTATTTTCGGTTCACTGCCCGCCCTGAGCAATGGGGCGCTTGGCGCGAACCAGGGTGGCCGCATCGCTGTGGACCGCGACGGAAACCTCTTCGTGATCATCGGCGACCGTGCGTCGGGACCGAAGCCTTTGCTCCACGCCCAGGACCCCAATACAACGATCGGCAAGGTCCTGCACATGAAGCCGGATGGATCTCCGGTGGGCAAGTCGCTGATGTACTCCATGGGTCATCGCAGCCCCGAAGGCCTGGCGATCAACCCGGCTACTGGCGACCTGTGGGAGACCGAGCACGGCCCGCAAGGCGGTGACGAGTTGAACAAGATCGAAGAAGGCAAGAACTACGGCTGGCCGACCGTCAGCCACGGGATCGACTACGGCGGCCAACCAATGTTCGACGGCCTCTATACGAAGGCAGGTATGGAAGAGCCTCGCTACTACTGGAACCCGATTATCGCCCCATCGGGTATGGCGATCTACCAGGGCAACCAGTTCCCCGGCTGGAAGGACAGTATCTTCGCAGGCGGTTTGAGCGGCCAGATTGTGGACCGGTTGCATATGGACTGGAAAACCAACAAAGTGATCGGCGAAGAGCCCCTGCTGCAGGACCCGGCAGTGCGCGCGGGCATCCGGGACATTCGTTTCGGACCGGACGGCATGATGTACGTCATGACCAATTCCAACGCACCGGCAACCGCCAAGCTGTACAAGATCACGCCGAAGAAGTAGGCACATCTGTAGTAGTTCAGTAGAGTAAGTAATAAGATGAAGGGGACAGGGCGACCTGTCCCCTTCCCGTTTTTTAAGCCACTGATCGACGAATCACAACTGAATGCAGATCATGAAAACCAACTATCCGCCGTTCCAAGTACTTCGCAATGTGGTGAGCCTCAGCTTACAGCTACTCTTGCTGGCGGCTCTGCTTGCCGCAGAGTCCTCGGCGCAGACCGTACTGATCTCTCCTGGCGCTGTGGTTACTTATAATACGGCGCCCATTCAAGGTCAATTCAACAATCCTTTATGGATGGCAACTGATCCGGCGGGAAATCTGTACATATCGGATCGCCAGAGTCCCGTAGGTTTGGAAGCGCAAATCCTGGAGCGAACTCCCACCGGTAGCCTGCTGCTGCGGAGCTCTCTTGCAGTTCCGATCGGTCTCCAAATTGCCACCGACTCGTTCGGCAATCTCTATATGACGAGCCTTGTCGGACGGTGTGTGAAGCGCAACTTCATTGCTTACGCGGGAAAGTGTATTTCTTCCTTTGAAGATCCTCCCTATGGCTCGACCGGCGACGGTGGGCAGGCGTTGCAAGCCCAATTGGCCAGGCCTGAGGCCATTGCTGCCGATTCCAAGGGGAACCTCTTCATCTGGGAGTCTTTTAGTGGCAACCTCCGAAAAGTGGCCGCCAACGGTATCATCACGACCGTACTATCCACGAACCTAAACATAGAAACCATGAAGATTGGACCTGACGATCAACTCTACGTCTCGGCCTACGATAACTCGACTGCCTTCGCAATCTTTCGGCTAACCGGTAGTTCCCTGGTTCACGTAGTAACGCTTCCAGATGAGACATTTCTCGATGCGGATTTTGCCATTGACAGCGAAGGTAACTTCTACGTAAGTGACTGCAGTTTCACCTGCACCGGACCGGTGATTACGCGTCTGGAGGCCGGTAGTATCTTTAAAACGCGCGTCATCGGAACCTTCAAGAGCGTTATTACGGCCTTGACCTTTGACAGGAACGGAAACCTATATGTCGCGGAGGCGCCGGTCACTCGCACGGGCACAGACCTCGGTCTTCCAAAAACCCCGCGGGTGTTGAGGATATCAAACGTCGGCAAAGCGCTACCGGCCTGCACCTATGTAGTGCCACCCACGTCCCTGAACGCGACGGCAGCTGGCGGTACTTTAGTGCTCAACGTCGCTGTAGATGCTTCCTGTTCGTGGGTTGCGCGTATCGGTCCCTCTGGCGCTGGTTTACTAACGCTAACTGCCCTGCCCTTACCCTTCCTGTCCGGCAGCGGAACCATCTTCGTGGATGTGAAAGCCAACACCGGCATAGCGCGTGATATGCAGATATTCATCGGCGAGCAATCCTTTCTCATCCATCAAGCGGCAACCGGCACCACGCCGACACCCCCGGGGACAGATCCACAACCGGGCTGCACCGTAACCCTGGGTAAGAGTGCCTTGAATGTTGCTTCTACCGGAACCACTACCGGCGCGGTAAGCGTCACCGCCACTTCCAACTGCACATGGGCGATAACGGCGAGCGCGGGCTGGATCACCAATCAAGGTGCAGCCACCGGCCAGGGTAACGGCATCGTGAACTTTACCGTTGCAGCCAACTCCACGACTTTGCCAAGGTCCGGAACACTGATGATTGGCGGCGTTACGTTTACCATCACGCAGGATGCCCCTTCCCCGACGCAGCCAATCATCGGTCAGGCGTTGGACGGTGCGGCACTGACCTCCGATATCGCGCAGGGCTCGGTCTTCGTCGTGAAAGGTACAGGCTTGAGCCCCAGTGGAATCATCCAAGCCAACGCCCCGAATTACCCGGCAACCCTCAACAGCGTCAACATCTACCTGCGCAGCTTTGGTGCATCCGCCGCTAGCGACCGGAGCCTGCCTGTGGTCTACACCTATAATTTCGAAGGAGCGAATCAACTGGCGGCGATCATGCCTTCGGATGTTGCTCCTGGGAAATACGAGGTTCGCGTAAAACATGCTACCAACACTGGCGTTGCATTCACGGTTAACGTAGTTGCCCGCAAACCCGGCATCGTTACCTCCACCGGCGATGGTTCAGGCATTGCACAAGCCACGCTGCAGGGTGCGGCAATTCTGCAACGCAACTCAGCGCAGGGCAAGATCGGCGACTTCGATACGCGTCCGGCCCACCCCGGCGATCGCATGGACCTGTGGGGTACCGGACTCGGGCCAGATCTCGCATCAGACACTGGTGGCAGTTCCGGTGATCAAACGGCGGCCGCATCCATACGGGTTGTGCTGAACGGAGTCGACATCGTTCCGCTATACGCAGGTCGTTCGCAGGGCTATCCGGGATTGGATCAGACTGTATTCATGATTCCCCTGAACGTCGCCCTGCGCTGTGACAACACGATTCAGATCCGTTCGGGGGGCGTGCTCAGCAACATGGTCACCATCGCAACCGCTGCGGCATCGAGCAATACTTGTCCTTCAAACTAATAGGGACGTTCGCTTGGGCTTCGCTCGACTATTGTGCGCATCGCTCCCGGAGCTTTTGTAAGCGTCTACGGCATGAACCTTGCACCAGCCGTCATCGAAAACAGGACGATGGCATCTGTACGGCGGGAACTAGTCGGAATGCTTGCGCTTCGTCGTCGGCAGGGGCGTCGGCTTGGCTTTCGACTTGCTCTTGCCCTCAAGATTCAGTGCAACGGCCGAGCGAATCAGGGCCTTCAACGCTGCTTCATTGATCTTCTCGCCTTCGCGAATATCGATGGCGCGCCTGACATTCCCGTCAAGGCTTGAGTTGAATAAACCCGATGGGTCCTGCAACGCAGCCCCCTTGGCGAAGGTCAGCTTGACGACCTGCTTATACGTCTCTCCCGTGCAGACAATGCCGCTGCGGGAGAAGACAGGCGTCCCCATCCACTTCCACTCTTCCACGATCTCAGGGTCCGCCTCATGCATGATTTCGCGCACTTTCGCGAGCATCTTCCCCCGCCAATCTCCTAGCTCTTTGATCTTCTGGTCGATGCGCGCAGAAGCAGATTCTACTGGAACAGGCTCTTTCATGACTCCCCGACTTTCGATCTATTGTAGCTGGCCCCTTGCGATCCCCTATTTCAATCCAAAACCGCCGGTCCCAGCACCATATCCATAGCCGGTTCCGTCATTGTGGGTCTGCAGCAATCCAAGACCGATTCCCGCTGCGGTAAAGGAAACCGCTGTATCGGCTGGCGCGAGTATGATTCCCGCGTTAGTGGACGCAGGAAGAGCCTGCAGAATATATGCTGGAATCGTGAAAGTTCCCGCACTGGCAGGCGCGATGCAAACCGCTACGGCGCTATTGACGTTGAGGTAGGTATTGTCAATGGAGCTTAGGATGGCGATCCCCACGTTGCCACTGCCGCCGGTCCAGGTGACCGTCATTCCGTTGGCGCGAGTCACACTGGTATTGTTCGCCGGACTGACCAAGGTTGGCGATGCCGGGTAGGTAATGGTGGCCGCGAAAACTCCAACGTCGGGTCCGCCGGTCCCGATCACCGTGTACGCCGCACCAGGAACAAGGAAGGTGCCTGCCGAGCTGAGATTCCCCGTGAAGTCCTTGCCGGCAGTCCCGGTTATGGGCAGGCTACCGTTCGGTCCTGTGACGCTGAAACTGGTTCCAGCGTTGATGCCGACGACATTGGTAAACGGAGGGTTGAGTCCCGGACTCAAACCAGGAAAGACCGTGCAGGTCCCGGCAGGTAGATCGTCAAGCCAGGAAAGGAGCAGCGGTTGGGTCCCAGGGCTGTAGCCAAGAATCTTGTCAAATTCGAATTTCACATCGTCTGCAAAGGTAGGCGGGAGAGCGCCATTTAAATTGTGCCGCAGCTTAATCGCCGCATAATTGATGGGTCCGGCCAGCGCCAATGTCCCAACGTTCGCCAGCACGGCATTGGTAGGAGAGCAATTGCGACTTCCGTTCGCTATCGGGATCACTGTGCTGTTGCTGGTTTGATTGCCGATCTGCACGATTAGAGGAACCGCGCATCCCGTCGGTGCGTTATCCGGCACGGTGAATACGATCTGGTCTTCTCCGACACAACAACCGGAGCGGCCCTGGTATCCGATGGAGGCCTGGACGCCGCCGATCCACAGTTTGAGAGGAATGCTCGGCATCGCCTGACCAAGCCCTAAACCAGCGGCATCGGAGCCGCTGATGGGGCCGAGGCCGGTCGCCCAGAGCACCAGAACATCCTTCGGATTCGCCGCTCCACAAGAAGTGTACGGACCACCGCACGGATTGACCTTCTGCGCCGTGACGAGACTGTAGTCGGGATAAGTCACAATGGCAGGTCCTGACCCGGACGAATCGACCGTGAATAAAGCTAGATTGTTGGCGATGACAGTAATCGGCACCGGGTTACTGGTCTGACTGTTGTAGTTGACCCTGACCGTTCCCGTGCCAACGGGTGTATTGGAAGGCAACAGCGCGGCGACCTGGCCATCGGAGGAGTAGTACATCAGAGCTTTGACGGTCGTCGCGCCCACAGTTACCGAGACCGACGTTCCCCCAAAGGTCGTACTTTGGAAAGCGGCCGTCCCCGACGCAATCGCAATTGCGGCTGGACCCATGCCCACCCCTTTCAGAATAAAGATCGAACCCTGAGCGACACCCGCGTTAGGCAGCCCTGGCAGGGTAATACTGGCAGCATTCGACACGCTGGAGATGAACGGAACCGCACCAGTGACCTGAAACGTGGGGTTCGCGCTACCGATAGGCACGGTGGCTCCTGTGATGGAGATAACACCCCCCTCAGCCGTCGTGATGTCGCCCTTGACAAAGAAGCTACTGCCAAAAATCGGACCGATAGGGCTGGCGAAATCCCACGTGCTTAGAGCCGACGAAGTAATTCCAAGGCCGGCCGCCACAGGGGAGGCGACTGGGAAAAAACGAACTACGCCGGTAGCGGAATTCAACAAAACCGCTGTATTCCCCAATGGGATGTTGGTAACGCCATCATTCAGAGACAGGTAGGCAGCAGTCGCGGTAGCGGCAGACGCGGTCCCGAAACGCATGATGGTGCCGGTGTCGATCAATGCCGTGAAGGTGAACGGTGAATTCAGGCTTCCGCCGCTGCCGGTGCCTTGAACGTACCCAGTGATGGTGAAGACTAGCGGTGCAGCAACGGCCTGCGGTAGAGCAGCTAGCATAAGCAAGGCCGCACTGAGGGTTACTTTACTGAGCATCCAAGGTCTCCTTAGGCATATTCGAGCACTTCTAAAGCCAGTCGGCAGGAACTAAGGTAGCATGCGGGAAACTGCAACGAATTCGGTATTTTGCAGAGTTCTCCCGAGATGAGTCCGGATGAAGGAACGCCGGTGAAACAACGAATCGCAAGCCAGCCTCACACCTTTCGATCCGATGGACCTCGCAGTATCGGCACGTATTTACTCAGTGCCGGAGCTTAAGCTTCGGGCCTCCCAACGAATCACGGGGTCGGAACGGCAGTGTTTTCGACCGTAGTCATGTGACAATATACTGAATCGAGCATTGCGTTCGGTCCTTGAATTGGGCTTGCCGCTCAACACTTAATCTACATACATCCATGAAACCTGTCCCGCCTAGTGAACAACAAGCGCTTGTCGCGCGATTGACTGCAGCCTGCGGTGGCGCTTATAGCCCTGAAACTCGCCGAAAATACTTCATCTCCGGACCCCAGTGGGCCGCCGCTTATGAAGGTCATGCGCTGTTCCACGCGCCCACCCGGCCTGCGATTGGCTTTGAAGAGGTCATCCGCCAATATGGCGAGATCGGAATCGGCCATTGGTGTACACACGATACGGATGTGATCCCGACCGATGGACTGGGCCGTGCCCAGCAGAATGACATCGTCGGGCGGATTCAGGAGGCGCTGAAGCAGAATAACGTGAAGTGCTCCATGGTGACGGCCGAGACGTTTCATCACGCGGTTTGGGCAGCAGGACCAGCAGCTGAATCGCCCGAGGTCCGGCAGTACGCGAAGTTCCGCGTCGAGAATACCGTCGACATCGGACATCAACTGGGGGCTTCGTTTGCCGTCTATTGGCCAGGCTCGCTTGGGTACTTCGTACAGGGCGCGGTCGAAGAAACCGAAACTCTCCGCTGGTACGCCGAGGCGTTGAACGCCGCATGTGACCGCGACATCGAAATTGCCAGGAAGCTCGGTCGTCCGACCTTAAAGCATTGCATGGAGGCGAAGCCTTTTGAACCGCAGGCGGAAATCCTGCTGCCGACCTCCGATGCCATGTTGGCGTTTATCGCGTCCGGCTTATTGACGCATCCGGAGATGGTCGGGTTGAATCCGGAATACCTGCATGAGTTGATGTGGGGAGGCGCACCACGGGCTGCACTGGCAAGGGCTTTGGTCGCGGGCAAGCTATTCCACTTCGATATCAATGACGGCTATCGCTTGAAGCACGACGTCGATATCGGCGTGGGCCTGGTGAATCCCTTGGATTGGTTGAATGTGCTGGTGCTACTGCGCAGCCACGGCTTCAACGGTCCGTTCAACCTCGATTACAAGCCGCCTCGCACAACGAGCCAGTATGGTGTGTTCGCGCTGAGCTTCCCGACGGCTGTGGATCGGTTCATCACGCTGTGGGAGATGGCGGGCGAGGCAATCGCCGATCCGATCATCAAGGAAGCAACCGATGCGCTGAAGGCCGGAGGCGG
>JBDTUY010000140.1:0-10116 GCA_040007495.1 Acidobacteriota bacterium
CGGTATACGCACGATCCGGCGAGCCGATGGCTGAGGGCGTTGATTTCCGAGTTGTTTACTTCCAAGATTTCTGCCAGTTCTGATACCATAACTTGGGTTCGCGCTCCTGTTGCGAATCATCAACGGATTTGATAGACAGCATCAAGCGGTTCTTATCGACTTTATAGGCAGGTAGCCGGTAGGCTTACCAGAGACCAAATTTCAGGGCGAGGCAATCACACATGGAATATCCATTAACGGGTTATCACCACATCACGGCGTGTGTCGGTGGGGCGCAGGAAGACGTCAACTTTTTCACGATGGGCCTTGGGCTGAGAATGGCCAAGCAAACCGTCTTGATGGACGGCACGATTCCGGTCTATCACCTCTACTACTCCAATGCGAGCCTGGAGCCGGGTTCGGTGATGACCACATTCCCCTATGGCATGAAGAAGGGACGCAAAGGATCGGGCCAGGTGAACGCCACAAGTTTCACGATTCCAGTCGGGACGCTGCCGTTCTGGAAAGAACAGCTGGATCGGCATAAGATCCCGCATCAGGGAATTGCGGAGCGCTTCGGGTACAAATTCATCCGCTTCACGCACCCGTCGGGTTTGGGTTTCGAGGTGATGGAAGATCCCAATGACAAGCGCGTGGGTTGGGTGACGCCTGAGGTCGCGCAGGACACTGCGATTCGTGGATTCCATGGGTCGGTGCTGTCGGTACGCGAGGTTTCAGAGACCAGCCGGTTCTTTGAGGAAGCGCTTGGATTCAAAAAAAGCGGCGAAGAAGGCGCGTATCATCGCTTTGAGACCGGAGCGGGCGGCGCGAACAAGACGGTCACCTTGCTGCACGAACCGGATCTGGCTGCGGGTAGCTGGACCTTCGGTGCCGGCACGGTTCACCACATTGCGCTGTGGGGCGCAGACGATGCCGCGTTAGCCCGGCAGAAGGAAATCTACGAGGAGTTGGGGTATACCGACGCATCGGAGATCAAGGATCGCTTCTACTTTCATTCGATGTATTGCCGCAGCCCCGGTGGCATTCTGATTGAGAGCTGCTGCAACATCGGCGAAGGATTTGAGAGAGACGAGCCGCGCGCGTCGCTCGGATCCAAACTGCACGTTCCACCATGGTGGGAACATCGCAAGGACGAGATGATGTCGCATCTGGAACCGATTACCGTTCCTGAGATTGCGATGGCTCACTAGGTACCCGGCCAAGTCAGCCACACGTCTTTACTGTTAGGGAGTTTTACTATGAGTCCGCGTTCGTTTACACGTTGGTCCACTGTATCGGTCTTGGCGATTGGATGCGCCCTGAGTGTTCCGCACTTATCGGCGCATCATTCCTTCGCTGCGGAGTATGCTGCGGATCAGCCAGTGACAATCAAGGGGGCGGTCAATCACGTCGACTGGGTGAATCCTCATTCCTGGATTCATGTCGACGTGACTGGCTCGGACGGCAAGGTAACTACCTGGAAGTGCGAGACGGCTCCGCCGAATGGATTGTTCCGCCGTGGTTGGACGAAGAGTAGCCTGAAGAAGGGCGAGATCGTTTCGGTCCAGGGGTATCGGGCCAAGGACGGTTCGCCCACCATGAGTGCGAGCTCGGTAAAGATGTCTGACGGACGCACTATGTTTGCAGGTTCGTCCGGAGATGGATCTCCGGCGCGTGAAGGGGAAAAGTAAGGATGATTGGGTATCTGCCGCGGTTGGCCGTCGCGGCGCTTTTGCTGGCACCTCTTGGGTACGGCCAGCGTGCGGCTGTATATAAGGCTCCTAGAAATCCAGATGGGCACGCGGACTTGCAGGGGTTGTGGGAGGCGCGCAATACTGCCTCCGGCAACCTGGAAGCGCACGCGGCGGCGCTGGGCATTCGGGCGGGAAACAGCGTTATCGTAGATCCGCCAGACGGGAAGATCCCTTACAAACCCGAAGCTCTGAAGAAACGCGATGAGAACTTCAAGAATCGCGCCACTCTCGATACCGTAAATAAGTGTTTTCTGCCGGGTGTGCCTCGTTTGATGTACATGCCCTACACGTTTCAGCTTTTCCAGACGCCGACCCAGGTGTCTATCGCATCGGAGTATGCCCACGCCATCCGAAACGTCTACCTTAACAATCACGGCCATTTTGAAGATGCCGAATTCTGGATGGGCGACAACCGCGGCAAGTGGGACGGCGATACGCTGGTGATCGACACCGGCAATTTAAACGAGGGGACATGGCTGGATCAATCCGGCAACTTCCACAGCCCGAAGCTGAACGTGGTGGAGAGGTTGACCAGAATCGCCGACGATAAGTTGGACTATCGAGCCACGATCACCGATCCCGAGGTATTTACGCGTCCCTGGACAATTCGCATGACGCTGTACCGGCAGACAGATGCCAACGCGCAACTATTTGAATACGAGTGCCACATCTATCTCGGCGATGAGGGGAAGGCCGCAAAATGAGAACCAGTCGCTTGCGCGGTCTTCTGGTAGTTCCCGCAGTGATGGCGGCTCTGTTCGCCTTCTATGGTCCAGTTGCTGGACAGGGTGGTCCTCCGGGTGGTTTTAAAGGGAAAGCGCGCCCGAAAGCTGGTCCGGTAAAACGGCTGCCGGATGGTAAGCCGAACATGCAAGGGTATTGGCAAACCGCCGTATTCTTCACTGCGTTCGACTTAGAGGAACATAAGGTCGCGGCCTTTGAGGTGCCCGCTGGCCCTGGCGTAGTGGTCGATCCTCCGGATGGGAAGATCCCGTATCAGCCGTGGGCGTTGGCGAAGAAGTTGGACATGGTCGCGCATCATTTGGCGGACGATCCGCAGGCGCATTGTTCCCTGTCGGGCGTTCCACGGCAGATGTACACGCCCTTCGGGTTCCAGATTCTGCAACCTAGGGATGCGGTTTTGCTGACCTTTGAAGCATTCCATGCGTTCCGCATTCTCTACATGACGGGCAAGCATCCGGACCCCGGCATCAAGCTGTTTGAAGGCGATTCCAGAGCGCATTGGGAAGGCGACACGCTGGTGGTGGACGTCACCAACATGAACGATCGCACCTGGTTCGACATGGAGGGCAACTTCCACGGACCCGATCTGCATGTGGTGGAACGGTTCACGCCGAAGGACGATAATACGATTCGCTACGAAGCAACGCTGACCGAACCCAAGGTGTACACTCGCCCATGGAAGATCGCGTTCGACTTGACGCGGAACCTGGAAGAAGGCTACGAAACGCTAGAGTACGCTTGCGTCGAAGGCGAGCAGGACTTGCAGCACTACACGGAAAGCGTGGGCGGCGGCGCACAAGACAAGAAGTGAAATCCGCTCTTCTACTAGACACCGACGGTACTCACCGCAGAAAACATACATGACACTTATACCTACAACGTTGGTTGGCTCCTATGTGCAGCCGGACTGGTTGATCAATCGGGAGATGCTAAGCAAGCAGATGCCGCCGCGCGTGCGCGTGGAGGATCTGTGGCGCGTCGCTCCGCAATGGCTGGAAGCGGCACAGGACGACGCCACGCTCCTCGCCATTCGGGATCAGGAAAAGGCTGGGATCGATATTCTGACCGATGGCGAAGTGCGCCGGGAGAGCTACTCGAACCGGTTTGCCACGGCGCTCGAAGGTCTGGACCTGGACAATCCCGGTCAGATCATCAGCCGCAGCGGGCATCCGATTCTAGTGCCGCGCGTGACGGGCACGATCAAGCGCAAGCACGCGGTACAGGTTCGCGACGTGCAGTTCCTGCGCGCGAATACGGATCGCAAAATCAAGATTACAGTTCCTGGCCCGTTCACGATGTCGCAGCAGGCGGTGAATGAGTTCTATCCTTCGGATGGCGCGTTGGCCTTGGGCTACGCCGCTGCGCTGAACGAAGAGATCCGCGATCTGTTTGCCGCTGGCGCGGATGTGGTTCAGATCGACGAACCGTACATGCAGGCGTATCCGGATAAGGCTCGTGAGTATGGCGTCGAGGCTCTGAATCGCGCACTGGAAGGTGTTGAGGGGACCACGGCGGTCCACATTTGCTTCGGTTATGGAGCTTTGGTGGCGGGTCGGCCTGCGGGATATTCGTTCCTGCCGGAGTTGGCGACGACTTCAGCCAAGCAGATCTCGATTGAGACTGCCCAGTCGAACCTGGATTGTTCGGTGCTGAGCGGGTTGCCGAACCAGACGATCCTGGTCGGGTGTTTGGATTTGTCGACGAAGGAAGTGGAAACACCCGAGGTAGTCGCTGAGCGGCTGCGCAAGGCATTGAAGTACGTCAGCCCCGATCGGGTGATTGCTGCTCCAGATTGCGGTTTAAAGTATTTGCCGCGCGAAGTGGCATTTGGAAAGCTGCAGGCGCTAGTGGAAGGCGCCAAGATCGTTCGCGCGGAACTGTAGCACCGAAGCCCCGTCCGCAAGGGCGGGGATCAAAAATATCGGGATCTCCTTCCTTTACAGAAGGAGATCCTTTTTTCTTGGCGTCTTTAAATCCCCTCCCTGGCGGACGGGGCTGCATGAGCGCATCGTTCGCCGTGCGGGACGTAGTAAAATCAGGGCATGAAATTCCTTCTTGGATCGCTGCTTGTGTCGGCCACGATGTTCGGTGCCTCATCGGTGCATGAGTTCACCCTGAAAGCCCTGAACGGCACTCCTACGCCACTGGCGAGCTTTAGGGGCAAGGTGATGCTGATCGTAAACGTGGCCAGCCAGTGCGGCTACACGTATCAGTACGAGGGCTTGCAGGCGTTGTACATGAAGTACAAAGATCAGGGCTTGGTGGTGACGGGATTTCCGGCAAATAACTTTGGCGAACAGGAGCCAGGGTCGGATGTCGAGATCGGGGCGTTCTGCAAATCAAAGTACGGCGTCACGTTTCCGATGTTCAGCAAGATCTCGGTCGCGGGCGGCGACAAAGCTCCTCTGTATCAATTCCTGACGGACAAGAAGTTGAACCCTCGAACCGGCGGCGAGATTCCTTGGAATTTCACGAAGTACCTGGTGGATCGCAATGGGCGGGTGCTGGCTCGGTTTGATTCGGCAGTGGAGCCAGAGTCGAAGGAGTTGACCTCGGCAATTGAGCGGGCGTTGGCAGTTAAGTAGGATCGGATATCAGGGGGGCGGGACCCTTGTCCCGCGCGGAGGCCCTTGCCTCCGCTTGTTACTTGATGCCAGCCCGGGGCTGGCTGCGGGACTGGGGTCCTGCCCCCCTAACGCTACTCGTGGGGCTTCAGGGGGCCTTAGCCCGATTTGGCCGTGCAGTCCTTCATCGTCCGCTCTTCGCGGTCCCTACGCTCCTTTTCGAGAGTGTGGAATTCGCTTGCCATGGTCCATTGTTCATGATCAGCTTGCGGTACTCGGAGCAGAACTTCTACCGCATCTGTAGTTTCAATCCACCAACGCGCTATCATCAGGGTTTCTCCAATGCCTGATCCCCAGCAGTCTCTTCATCAACCTATGGAAATTGTAGTCCCCCGGGTTTCCGTCATTATTGTCACCTTCAACCAGGGTCCCGCTCTCCGCCGCTGCGTCACCGCGTTGCAGCATTCCAAAGCGCGCGAGCAGATGGAGATCGTAGTGGTCGACTGCGGCAGTACGGACGGCAGCACCACGCTCGATACTGACTTCCCCTCCGTCAACCTGATGCGCCTGCCGCACCATCTCGGCGCCGTGCGAGCCATGAACATCGCCACTCGCACCGCAAAAGCCGACCTGCTGCTCTATCTCTCGCCCGACGTAGAAGTCGGCCCCGATACCGTAGCCGCTCTTGCCGATCGCCTGGAATCCACCACCGAAGCCTTCGCCTCCGGCAACGATGACACCATCGCCCTGGCGCCCCAACTGGTCGACACCCTAGGCAAGCCCGTCGCCCGAGCCTATCGCATCCCCGACGCCGCCACTTTAGCCGCAATCGCCAAAACTGGCGGTTCTCTGACCACAGTGGCCATCGACGATCAGCAGGAAAGCGCCAAAGTTGAAGCCCTCCCCTTGGACGCCCTGATGATCCGCAAAGTCTTCATCCGGGGCATGAACTATTTCGATCAGCGCTTCGGCCAGTACTGGCCCGATACCGACCTCGCCATGCAAGCCCGCAAGGCCGGAAAATCCATCCGAATTTATCCCACCATCCGAGCCGTCTATCATCCCGCCCCAGACCCCTTAGCCGGCGACTCCATTCTCCCCCTAGACCGAGCAGTAGGCGCCGCCGAACTCATCGGCAAATACCAAGGCAGCGGAGCAGCCTTCAAATTCCGGCTAAGCCTAGCCCTAGGAGCACTAACCAGCTTCAATTTCGGCCTATTCTCAGGAATCATAGGCGGAGTAAAACTAGACGGCGGCCAGAGGTCGTAAGCCGCTTCCTCTACCGTCCGTAAAGTCGATGTGGGGTGAGCCTCCAGGCTTGCGAGTCGGCAGCCAAGCCGACTAATTCGTCGGCCAATAGATCAATCTTCCAACCAAGCACAATCCCGACGAGCCGCGACGGACAGGGAGCGGAGTCCCCCAACCGTTCACGCAACCAGAGCCACGGGCGCAGCGAGTGACCCCAAAATCCTCGCGCGTCCTGCATCCCGAAATCCCATGACCGTCGGTGGCGGTTCGGCGAACCGATGCAATCCAGTCGGCAACGGCCAACGTGAGTTCGTCTGAGTGTGCATGGTAGACACTTCAAAGGCAGGAAGGCGAGGAAGTTACGCAAATCGGGAGCACAGAATTGTTGCAAAAATATAAACCCACCAAGTCGAAGCCTGACGGGTTGGAATTAGGGGAACTAGACGACCTTCAGGATAACTGATGCTGACCAATAAGCTATCGCCACCAACGCGCCAGCGACTAGGCCGAGCATTCGTTTCACAATGCCTGTGAAAGGAATAGACCCAGCCGCAACCTTGGCAACGGTGAGAACTTCGGGAAGATGTTTGAGAATTTCTTCGGTCGGACCCATAGCTTAGAGCAATACTATCACCCGGAGCCTTCGTAGATTTGCCATCCTGTTATGTTGATTTCGCTCAGTTTGGTAGACTTATCCCAATGATTGATGTACGATTAAACCCACACAAAAAGCCGAAGTATTTGAACTGGTCAAAGGTGCGGGGTACGATCCTAATGAGTTCTCTTGGATCGAGGATGTGAGCGCCGAAGCCTTCCGTTCACCTATGGGCGGAGGTGGCTATTCCAAAGTGTCTTACTTAGGAAGGTAATCAAAGCCCCACCTCTGCGGAAGTCAAAAAGAGGCCTGATGAGTCTTTCTGACCGTGTTTTCAAGCTGGAACAAGTAATACATGACATTAAGCGACAACTAGTTCACACTCCAGGGAAGCAAAATGAAGCAGGCATAGGTCCACAGGGCGCATCCAACCAAGAGCGAGATCCCGCTACAAGGCAACTTCCGTCCACGCTGCATGTTACAGCCACCCCGAAAAATAGCCAGCAAGCCGACGATCCGTGGTACAAGTCCATCAAGGGGTGGAGCGGGATTTTTCAGATCGTGGCTGTACCATTTGCGATTGCTTACGCTGTGGTCACTTATGCCATGTGGTCCGACCTGCGCAAGAACTTCAAGATTGACGAGCGTGCGTGGATTGAGGCTAGAGACTCCGATCCGAATTTCATGCTGTCTAACCTTAAGACTGCCGGTGTTGATATGTTTGTCACTAACATCGGGAAAACCCCCGCTTTGCATGTTGCTCTCTCTACAGCTTCCGAAATTCTTCCTAAGGCAGTTGCCCCATCGCTCTCCTTCCGAGCAAATGGCGCAACAACTGAAATGGGGATGCTGTTTCAGGGGGAGAAGTCTAGAGTTGTTGTAGCTGGGTCGTTGGCCCCCGATATTAGCGAGAAGGAACGTTTGCAGTTGACTTCCGGGGAAGCCTATCTTGCCGTATGGGGCACTGCCACCTGGGACGATATCTTCGGAGGGTCTCATTGGTCGCGCTTCTGTTTTTACAGAAGCTTCTACAACAGTGGGTCTAGCATAAACGCACGGAATTGCACTAACTACAACGACGCCGATTCCAGTTGATAACGCCAACCCTGTCCCGCCACCGGACGTGGCGCACGCACTCGATGCGTGCAACGTCGGCGATAGGGCCGACGCCCAAGTCCAGATAACCGCCCGAGGTGTTGGCACTATTGCCAACATGGCTCGCAAGAGTGCGCGCGCCACGTCTGGGCCAGCGGTTTGAACTACCCAGCTGCGTTTATCCGTGTTCTTCCGCGGCTAAATCATCAACCGAACGAACAACTTCCCGAAACACTCACCGACCACTCCCCGCTACCCGTTCTACCCTCAACTTGTCAGGAGTTCAGTGGTCCACCGTCGGATAACTGAATCAGTCCAGCCGAACGGTGAATGACAGGGTCTCCGGAGACTTTGTCAGGGCTTGCGTGCGATGGTCGTCTGGTAGACGTTAATCAACTCCCGCGCTGTGGCGGGTTCCTAACCGGTTAGAGCACAGCCGCTTGCCTTTTGGCGAATTAAGAGGCTTCGGGGCCCTGATTAAGAACTTTGAAGTATGAAACGAGTAGAAAGCAGGAGCAAACTACACCGAGAACAATACTAAGGCCTTTTCCCGAACCCCCTAACCTTTTTCCCATGTTTCGCCGATAGAACTGGACGGAGCGCCACACCTGCCGTTGTGGAGTTTGCCCAAGAAGGCACGGCGCTCGCTGAAGGGATTTCGGATGCAAATGGAAAATCTGCTCTGGGTATTCCTCCCCGTCATTGTGGCGGGTGGGAGTGCTTTGGTCGTTTTCTACATGATGAAGTCCGCGATGGAAGTCGCCGTCGCCAAGGAACGCGAGGCGCTGGCCGTCGCGCACGCCACCATTCAGTCCGTCAAGATCACGATGGAAGAGCGCGTCAAGGCGACTGAGGAAACCACGCGCCGCACCACGATGGAGCAGTTGATGCAGGAGTTTCGCATGGAGGAGCGCAGCTACGTGCGTGAATCGAGCGGTCCGGATTCCTCCAAACGCACCATGGTGATGCAAGAACGTATGTTCTTCCGCAACCTGCCTTTATCCGATTGGATGGAGCACGAAATCGTGGTCGAAGAGAACCAAAACGCCCCGCTCAGCAGCCTGACCGCGAGCCAGGCCCATGCTGCAATCGGCGCACACAGCTCGCATCGCCAGGGTTTACCTCAAATGACCTTGCCTCAAATGCAGGCCAGAGAGATGCAGCAGCCACAAGCTTTGCCGAAGAACTCTTTTCCGGAACAACGCAATCGTACGGCCAGCGTTCCGTTATCCAAGAACCCCTTCGCCAACACGATGCCTCCAGCGGTGGTGACCGAAGTCTCCGGAGAATCGCTGGCGGCTCTGAATCGCGCGCTGGCCGGACGTCCCATGAACGGGACCAGCAACGGGGCAACCCCCGGTCTCGTGATGTCGAGCCTGGTAGTCTCCGAAGCCGCTCTCGCCGCCATGGACGCAGCGACCGTCCAGCAGCAGAACCACCGCCGAGCTCCCGAGCCTGACCTACAGGAAACCGCGATCGCGGTGCGCGAGCCTCGCGTATTCGCAATCGCTTTTGGCGCTCAGTAGCCCACGTTCATCGACAATTTCGAATCGCAGGGACATCTAAAACACGTCGGCTTTCGGGCGGATTTTCCACTGCCCACAGCAGCGCATCCGCCATCTGATCCAACGTCACTAATCCGAGCCGCCGTGCCGATTCTCGGGTAGACGGCAGCGCTTCGAGCGCGGCGTAAATCGGTTTCAGCGCGACCGGCCACCAATGTCCCGGGCCCAAGATATACCAAGGTCTCAGAATAGTTTGGCGCAAGCCTGTCGCGGCGAGAGTCGCCTCGCATTCCTGCCGAACCTGAATATACGATCGCATCACAGGAGCCGGCTGCGCCACACTGACATAGACAAAGTGTTCGACCTTCGCCGCGGTCGCGTTGGCGGCTGACGCGTTCAGGCTCACCTGATCGATGGCGCGAAACTGAGCCTCTTTCCAAGGCGCAGGATGCGCAACGCCGGTCAATTGCACGAAGGTATCCGACGAGTTGAGCGCATCTGAGAAGCTAGCCGCGTCGAGCGCGTTTCCGATCACAGGTATGGCACCGACCGGCACCTTGCTCTGGCTGCCGGGCCGAGTCAGCACCCGAACCCCGTGACCTCGCATCAATAGCCGACCCATCAAAGCCCGG
>JBDTUY010000141.1:0-10093 GCA_040007495.1 Acidobacteriota bacterium
ATGCAGGTCGGAGAAGATCAGGAGGCGAGGCATGGGAAGCTCAGACCATTTTACGACCCCTCAAGCTCCCTACGATTCTCCAGCCTTCCTAACCGTTTGACGTTACAATTGGGTCAAGCAGCCATGACTGCTTCCTTGCGGAGTTGGACCGTCCGAGTCTGAAGTAAATCTTCGAAGACGGCCCGACCGACGTTTTGTTAGATCGCGACTCAACATACGAGCCGCAGCCGTGAAGGAGCGGTCAGAGAGATGCAATTTAATGTCGGTTTTGAGTTGATCTACCAGTTTCCCCAGCCGACGCCCGTGATCATGGTGGTCGACGTACATTATTCCCGGGCGGCCGACATTATCTCTCAGCAGCATCTAACGACTTCGCCCCCCGTGCCGCTTGCCGCATATCGGGATACCTTTGGAAACTGGTGCACCCGGTTGGTGGCGCCTCCAGGCCGCGTGCAAATCACCTACAGTGCCGTGGTGAAGGATTCGGGCCTGGCTGACGTCCTATCTCCTGGAGCCATGGAGAGAACCGTCCAGGCATTGCCGGAAGACAGCTTGGTGTTTCTGCTGGGAAGCCGCTACTGCGAGACCGACCTCCTTTCGCAGACGGCGTGGAACCTGTTCGGCCACCTCGCGCCGGGGTGGTCCCGCGTACAGGCGATCTGCGACTACGTGCACAATCACATTCGTTTCGATTACCAGCAGGCGCGCGCCACACGCACCGCAGTGGAAGGTTTTCGCGAACAAGTTGGCGTTTGCCGCGATTACACACACCTGGCAATCACGTTCTGCCGCTGCCTGAATATCCCCGCGCGTTATTGCACCGGTTATCTGGGAGACGTCGGTACGTTGCCGCCCTACGGAGTGGGTGATTTCGCGGCGTGGATGGAAGTGAATCTCGATGGTGAATGGCATACCTTTGATCCACGAAATAATGTGCCGCGCATCGGACGCGTGTTGATCGGACGGGGACGCGACGCGTCCGATGTGGCGATCGCTACGACCTTCGGGCCGAATACACTAGAGAGTTTTCGGGTTTGGACAGACGAATTGAGCGAAGCTTAATGGCAATTTTGACCGTGCGTCACCTGACGGTGTATCGCTATTCGGAACCGGTGGAACTGGGCGAGCATCGAATGATGTTCCGGCCACGCGAAAGTCACGACCTTCGACTGTTGCACACCAATCTGATGATCGATCCCGTACCGATCGACCTGCGTTGGCTGCACGATGTATTTGATAACTCGGTGGCGGTCAGCAAGTTTGAGGGCGAGACGACCAGACTCAGCTTCGAGAGCGTGATCACGCTGGAACATTTTGAGTCGGTGATTCCGACTTATGAGTTGGAAGACTACGCCAGAAGCTATCCTTTTCGGTACTCTGACGACGATTTCCCAAGTTTGTCCCCAGGACTCCGGCGGCGCTCCTCCAGCCAAGAAGTCAGCGATTGGGCGTTGCAGTTTCTGGCCCGCGCAGACCAGACCGATACGATGACGCTGTTGGCAGCGATGACGTCCGCGGTCCGGAAGCAGTTCGAGTACAAGACTCGCACCGAAAAGGGCGTGCAGCCTCCGGAAGAAACGCTGCGCAGGAAGCGCGGCACGTGCCGGGACTTCGCGGTACTGATGATCGAAGCGGTTCGGTCACTGGGTTTGGCTGCTCGTTTTGTCAGCGGTTACATTTTCAGTCCGATTGAGCCCGACCCCGATTCCGCCACACGAGGCGGCGGTGCCACACATGCATGGATGCAAGTCTATTTGCCAGGCGCCGGTTGGATCGATTTTGATCCCACCAACAATATCGTGGGCAATCGCAATCTGATCCGTGTAGCATTCGCATGGACGCCCGACCAGGTCCTGCCGCTATGGGGCACGTACGCCGGGAATCCAGGTGCGTTCCAAGGCATGGACGTCGCCGTATCGGTCACCAGGGGCGACATCGATCTCAGCGAACTGGACGCTGTCGCGTGCGAAGCAGTGGGCAGCAAAGAAGCATGACGCCCGTCGTACTGCGACCACAGGCCAAGGGCAAGTTCGTCATCCTGTGCGACCATGCGAGCAACGCGATTCCCCCGGAGTTGAACAATTTGGGTCTGTCCGATGCGGAGCTCATTCGGCACATCGCATGGGATATCGGCGCAGCGGGAATTACGAAGGAGCTATCCAAGTTGCTCGACTCCCCCGCGATTCTCAGCCCTGTGTCGCGATTGGTGGTCGACTGCAATCGGCGACTTGACGCCGCAACACTGATTCCCGAAATCAGCGATGGCGTCGAGATTCCGGGTAACAAGAATCTGACCGCGCCGATGCGAATAGAGCGCATCGGGAAGTGGTTCACCGCGTACCACGATACAGTCGAAACAGTTCTTGAAGCAGCGATTGCCCATTCTGTTATTCCGCCGATTGTCTTGTCGGTTCACTCTATGACCGACAATCTTTCGGGGAGCGTTAGGCCTTGGCAAATCTCACTATCCAGCCATCGCGACCGAAGTCTGGTCGATCCACTGTTAGCCGCATTGCGTCGACCGGGTGACATCACAGTTGGCGACAACCAGCCTTATGACTTGGATCCGGATTTCGACTACTGCATCCCGTTTCATGCGCTGCGGCGAAACCTCCCGCACATCCAGGTCGAGTTCCGGCAGGATGAAGTCGGCGATGCAGTCGGACAACTGGCGTGGGCCGAGCGTTTTGCTGGGAGCTTGCTCCAAGTCGCTTAACCCCACTCTGCTATCGGCGGCGTTTGTTCGATTTCAAATACTCGGCGGGGGGCATGATTTGCAGGCCCGCGATCGTCTGACCGAAGAATCTCCCGAAATGCTTGAAATCTCCAGTGATCAGGTGCGAGGCTCTTCCCGTTATCGCGACTTGCAAAATAGGCCTGTCTTTTTCAGGCAAGTCAGCTTGCTGTGGAGTGGGCGCGAACTTAGCCATGCCCGATTCTTGGGAGAGCGAAACTACCAATTCAACCGTGGAGAGCAGGTGCCTCAGTCTAGACCTCTGGTCGTCGTCCTCCAAATTCCGCATCGCCTCCTCGACTGCGTAGGCTGAGGTCAGAAGGGTGATCTTCGGGATCGTCCATAGTTGTGAGAGTCCGCTGTCAGTGCGGTACGCAGCTGAGAATAGGACGTTGGCATCCAGAAACAGACGATCTGTCATCGGCGTCAAGAAGGACGGTGGTGAGGAATCGTATCTGGGTCAATCCCGAGTTGCTCAACCGACTTGCGTGCGGCTCGGTAGTCGCTTTTACTCACAGCGTTGGAGAGCAAGAACTCGGCTTTGCGCGCGGGCGTATAGGGTTCTATCGGAACCAACATCGCTGGCCGGATCAGTATCCCCCCATCGCGTTCTTCTGCGATGACAAAGGAGCCTTCTTCGATGCCAAACCGCTTACGGAGTGCAGAAGGCAGAATCACGGCACCACGCTTCCCTACCTTGTTCGCATGCGCGATATTCACACTTTCAGTTTGCCTGAATATCAGGCACAAGTAAAGTAAGGCGCTTCCGTTCGCACGCCGACCCCAAAGGCGATATCCTCGAAGGCGAGAGGAATACATTCCCGCACCTTCTTATGACTGGCCGGAGCACGATCCTTCTGATGGCTGCGGTGTTGATTTGTCTCGGCGTGCTGCACGCGCAGCGGCCTTTCAAGGAATATCCAGGCACCGAGTACAACGTTGGCGAGATTCCTCTGCCCGCCGATTGGAGCCAGGAGACCGAGTTCACTTTCGCGCGCCTGATGTTCCCCGGTGGACCGTTGGATGGATACCGTCCCCGGTATCAGGGCGACTATCATTTAGGCCTGTCCTTATGGACGCAGGATTACCCACGCGCAGACCGGCACTTTCTGGAGGCTGTGCGACGCTTGACCAGAATGGACGCGCGATCGGTGGAGCAGGTCGTGGACATCGAATATCAGGACGACATTTTCAACTGGCCGTTCGTGTACGCGGTGCAGGCTGGCGAATGGGGCTTCACCGAACATCAGGGACAAATCATGAAGGAGTACCTGGCTCGCGGCGGCTTCTTCTACGCCGATGATATTCATGGCGATGATGAGTGGGGCCAATTTGAAGACCGGATTCATTACGCGTTGCCAGATCGCCCCGTGGTCGACATTCCCAATGACGACGCGATTTTCAATGTGGTCTACAACCTAGACGACCGCTATCAGGTGCCTGGAGCGGCGCATTTGGATACCGGCATGAAGAAGGATGGCCGCGTTCCTTACTGGCGCGGCATCTATGACGACAAGAAACGCTTGGTGGTGACCGCGACCTACAACTCCGACATCGGCGACTCGTGGGAGTATGCAGACGATCCCGGCTATCCGGAAAAGTTCTCCGCGCTGGGGATCAGACTCGGTATCAACTACATCGTCTATTCCATGACGCACTAGAGTGCGCGGTACACTCAAGCGAATGTCTGGAGTCCACTCTCGCGTTCCCTCAAACAAAATCGACGTCGACGCGTTAACAGCCTTAAAAGGTGCGTTCACCCCCGATGCAGGTGTGCAAATGGAGGCGTTACTTCGGCGACTGCTGACCACTCCAATCCGCGATCCACAGACGCTGATTCATCTCCACGAAACGGCTCTCTTCCTGCGAGCCTATCCGCAAAACCCCGCAGTGGTGAAACTCGCGGACCGGCTTCTTTTCGCATTTGGTGACCGCCTGCGCGCTCTAGCACCGCTGTCGTGGGAAGACTCGCAGTTGTTGGAAGCGGGCGAGGTTTCAGGAATCGCAGGGACGGGGATCTCAACCAACTTCAGCTATTCGTTCGCGCGAAGCTTGGCCTCACGCCACGGCAAACGTATCCAAATCGACTGGACCAGCTACGCACATCCGGAGCGCCTGGGACCGGCACTGGCGCGCGTCGCGCCGTTGGCGAACGAAGACTGGACGGTAGAAGGGCATGTCGATTGGCACCAATGGCTGGCAGCGTTCGCGCCGCGCGGCAAACAACTGCATTGGCTGCTGGAACACCTAGATCCCACCACCTACGATTCCCTGGAGATCCCGATATTATGGAGTCTCGGCGATTCCTCGGCAACACGCTCGCGGACACGGTTGGCAACCGATAAGCGCGACATCTTCTATCACGCGGGACCTTTGCTGAAGCGTCGCGATGTGTCGCTCGAAGCTGAATTCTCCAAACCTAAGCTCAAAGCTCGCGGTCTGAAGCTGGCCGAGGCGCAGAGCATTCTGGATGTGATCGTCGATACCTCTGCGGTGCGCTATCGGGAGCTATGGGGTTTCCTCTTTCCCGACATCGCGCGCACCTATCAGGCCGATCTTGGCCGAGGCATGCGGATGGTCTGGTTCGGCGTGCCACCCTCCGCCAGATTGCCGTTACGCGCTTACCACTGCGGCATGTTCTTTAAGAATGGCGTGCCCATCGGTTACGTCGAGGTGCTGTCGCTGTTTGAGCGCATGGAGGTCGGCTTCAATCTTTACTACACCTTCCGCGAAGGCGAATCCGCGTGGCTCTACGCTCAAGTCTTGAAGTTCTGCCGCGAGCAATACGGCGTCACCTGTTTCACTATCGATCCGTATCAATTGGGTCATGAGAATGAAGAAGCCGTCGACTCCGGAGCGATCTGGTTCTATCGCAAGCTCGGCTTCCGATCGACCTCGCCGGCGATCACGCACCTGATCGAACGGGAGGAGCGCAAACTCGCGACCGATACAGAATATCGCACGTCGCCTGCAACACTGCGGCGCATGGCCGCGGCACCGATGCTTTACGGACATACCGCCGGGTCATCGAAGGATTGGGATGGGTTCTCCCTTCGCAGGCTACTGCGGAGAGTTGCAATGAAATCGGCCGCGAAGAATACCGGTCCCGCGTGGGCGGCCATCCTTGCTGTGGTCGGCGACTGCGGCGTGTCTGCCAGACAACTGTCTGACTCCAAGAACTCACCGGATGAGAAGACGTACCTGCATTTATTGCAATCATCACCGAAGCTTCGTCAAAGATTTCTGAAGCTCGGAGTAAAGTAAACAATGGTACTCTTCAGATGCTTCCAGCGTAGCTTCTTCGGTGTTGATGACTCTCAACACCCTGCTGTTCCTGCTGTCTCAGCAGCCCTACCCTAGACACTCGTGATATGCTCATACGTTGCGTGGCCCCGCTCCGATCCGGGATTGAGGTCCTGCAAATCGTGCGCTCTCAATTCTTACTTGGCCATTCTATTTACTCTAGGAGATTTTTCGTCCCATGAAGTTGAGCACTGAACGCATTCTGACCACCCATGTCGGCAGCCTGCCGCGATCGCAGGAAGTGGTCGACCTGATCTTTGCACAAGATCGCAATGAACCGCTCGACATGGTCAAGTTTGAGAACATCGTGCAAAACGCCGTGAACCACGTCATGAAGCTGCAGGTGGAATGCGGCGTCGATATCCCCAGCGACGGTGAACAAAGCAAGATCAGCTATGCCACTTATATTCGCCATCGCCTGACCGGTTTTGAAGGTGATTCCTCACGCCCCACGCCGCAGGATCTGGACGATTTTCCTGAATATCGCGACAAGCTGGTGAAGGAAGGCCACTCCGCCACCTACAAGCGCCCGGTCTGCAAGGGCGAGATCAAGGTCAAGAATTTGGAGCCCGTGCGCGAGGACGTTGCGCGCATGAAGATGGGCATGGCTCACGCAGGCGTAACGGAAGGGTTTATCAATTCCGTATCGCCCGGCACTGTGGCCGTGTTCCAACCCAACGAATACTATCCGACGCATGAGAAGTACATGGAAGCGGTGGCGGAGGGCATGCGCGCCGAGTACGAAGAGATCGCGAATTCTGGTATCTTGCTGCAATTGGACTGCCCGGATCTAGCGATGGGCCGCCACTCGCGCTTCAAGGATCTGACGGAAGAACAGTTCCTCCGCAACGCGGAAATCCAGGTGGAGGCGATCAACCACGGCCTGCAGAATGTTCCCGCTGATCGCGTCCGTATGCATGTGTGCTGGGGCAATTACGAAGGCCCTCACACGCACGATATCGACCTGACGAAGATCCTGCCGATCGTGCTGAAGGCCAAGCCGATGGCGATCCTGCTGGAAGGCGCGAACCCGCGGCACGCGCACGAATGGGAGATCTGGAAGACGTTCAAGCTACCTAAAGACAAGGTGCTGATTCCGGGCGTGGTCGAAACCACCAGCAATTACGTGGAGCATCCGCAAGTAGTCGCGCAGCGCATCCTCCGCTACGCCGAACTGTTGGGCCGCGAACACGTCATCGCGGGTAGCGACTGCGGCTTCGGCACCTTCGCGGGCTTCGGTCCCGTGCATCCCTCCATCGCTTGGATGAAGATGAAGGCGATGGCCGAGGGCGCAAGAATCGCTTCCCAGAAGTTGTGGAACTAGCGTAATTCGGGGGCTGTCAGCATCGAGCAGGACAGTCCCCGGTTGCCTCTAAACGCCCCCTTAGAGATCCGTTCCTGCTTTATTTTGATCCCGCTACTTTATCCTCACCTTCAGTTCTCGACCAAAATGCCCCAAGGAACAACAAAACGCTAGACTAGTTAGCATGCGTGCAGCATACTTCCCCGTAATGCTTCTGGGTTTGGCAAGTACGGCGTTTGGGACGCTGATTTTTAATGACCCGGTAGTCGATCCGTCGAATTTTCGTTTGACCCAGTTCACGAATTCTCCGATCGGCACGGCTTACAGCCTGCAGCGGCTGCCGGACGGTTCCGTCGCGGTGTTGGAGGGTGGCACGATTCAGCGGCTTACCGACCTGAATTCCGATGGTATTGCGGACGATGTAGGCACACCAATTTATCACTCAAACGGCGCGTTTCTTACAGGCTTTGTGAAGGTAGGCGACTTATATGCGGTGGGTGATTACAATAGCAGCTCAATTACGTTGCTGAAGCCTGGGGCCACACCCGCCGATCCGATGACAGCGGTGGGGAGCATCAATTTCAATTACGCCGTTGACTGGTACCATCCGACGGCTGGCCTGTCAGCGCGACCGACGCCTGGAAGCCCGGGCTCTTATGACCTGGTGTTCAACGTTGGTTCCCAGTACAACGACCAACTTTCTACCGATCAGGTTCCGCTCACTGGACTGGTGAACGCGAGTGTCGACGGAGACTCGATCTATAAGATCACGATCAACGAAACCGGTCCGACTCCGACGTTGTCCGGTCTGCAAAAAGTGGCGACCGGCATTCGCAATGTGGCTGGCATGCAGTTCGCGACAAACGGCGATTTCTATTTTGCCGACAATGCGATCGACGGGCCGGGCGCGGACGGTGACGAACCTCCACAGGCGGATGAATTGAACCGAATCCTGCTGGCTGATTTCGGCGCGACGTTGCCCGATTTTGGATATCCGACTTGCTATATCGGCTATCGGAGTGGATCCCAGGTAGGGACCAACTGCGTCGATCCATACCTTGCCTTTCAACCGATTGATAACGGAACCCTACTGGGGCTGGAAAGTGAGGGTCCAGTGGAGATGGCATTCGCGCCCAGCAATTTTCCCGCAGGCTTCAACAATGGAATCTTCATTGGCTTCGCTGGCAAATCCTCTACTGGGCCTTCAAATGAAGAGAATGCTGTGGTCTATTACGACTTCGGCACGGGGAAGTACATTCACTTTACTGAGAGTGGCTTGCCTGGGGTTGGGCGGCCGGTCGGGTTGTTGTCGACCAGCGATGCGCTGTATATTTCGGATCTGAATACGGGGATCGTTTACGAGATTACGGCTGCGGTCCCAGAGCCTTCCTCGTTGGTCCTGACGTTTGGGGCTTTGACACTTCTGTTCGCGTCGCGGAAAAAGTTGCGGCCCTAAGACCTCAACAGCCGGGAACCGTTCCCGGCGCGGATTTGGCCCTTCCCTGCGATGTAAGAGGCGCCATTTATTTGTGCCGATCGTTGATGTCCAGCGATGCTAACCCAGTGCCGAGCGTAGGCTTCCCCCTGCTTGCTCTAGCAGCAGTTTTGCCGCTTCACGCCCGACCGATTTCTTTTCCATCACGATTGCTACACGCACGCTACGCCCGGATTGCTCCAGTAATTCGGAGGCACGTTGAGGCTCGACTCCAGCCACTTGTTGAATGATGCGGCATGCTCGGGCGATCAGCTTCGCGTTGGTCGGCTGGACGTTCACCATCAGGTTTCCGTAAACGTGGCCGAGCCGGATCATGCTGGCGGTGGACAGCATGTTGAGGATCAGCTTGGTCGCGGTGCCGGCTCGCATGCGAGTGGAGCCGGTGACGACTTCGGGTCCAACAGCGGCTTCGATCGGTAGGTCGACGGCTTGGGAAAGCTCGGATTTCGGTACGCAGCTGATACCTCCAGTGATGGCACCCAGCGCTCGCGCTTTGGCGATTGCTCCCAGAACATACGGCGTGCGTCCACTGGCGGCGATACCGATCAACACGTCACGCTGAGTAAGCCCAAGTGCCATGAGGTCGCGGACACCTGCACCGGGATCATCCTCGACAGCTTCAACGGATCGTGTCAGTGCGGGAACGCCACCGGCGATGATGCCCTGAACAAGTTCAGGTGAGACGGCAAAGGTTGGAGGGCATTCCGAGGCATCCAACACCCCGAGGCGTCCGCTGGTTCCCGCTCCGATGTAGAAGAGTCGGCCGCCGCGCTGCAATCGGTCTACGATGGCGTCCACTGCACGCGCGATGCTTGGGATAGCTCGAGCTACGGCAGCGGCAATCTCGGCGTCGGCGGCGTTGATGGTGGTCAGCAGTTCCGGTGTAGATTGCAGGTCGAGCGGGATTGCATCGGTGCGGGACTGCTCCGTCAGTAGGTTTTCCAGCGTGGATGGATCGGACTGCATGCGTCTGAGTTATAGGGTACTCCGTTCGCCTGAGGCTGCGTAGTCAAAAGTAAATAAGTGGGTCAGGTTGACCCACTACCCAAAAGTAGCTTTACCCCTGATGAATATGCGAGAAATGAGTGTAGTCGCGCACTTGGACCTCTCCTTACATGCAAACGGAACAGCCACCCTCTGAAGGCAAATTACGGCATCTGAGGTTCGACGTCGCGCAGACACGCGGACGGCGCTACCCTGAATTTCCGCATGCGTATCGCAACGATTTTCGTCGAGATCGCGACCGAGTGGTGCATGC
>JBDTUY010000142.1:0-10082 GCA_040007495.1 Acidobacteriota bacterium
CCTGCGGCATGCGGTGAACAACAAGTTGTACGGAGCGTTCGCGACGTCGGCAGGCCCGCTGGGTCCTGGGGTGATTTTGTGGCGAGAGCCGTAGAACGAGGCTTCGCTTTCACTTCCTTCGCGCCTCCGTGGACTCCGCTCGCCTAACGGTCGCGGCTCACGAGGAGGGCTGGCGCTTCCTCATGTAGCGAACCGAGTTTTGCTTTATTTTCCTTTGTAGTGTCAGCCTTTCGGCAGATCCCGTCTCCCTGAGCCTCCCACGCTGCTAAAATGGAATCCTATCCCATGAACTACGACGTCATCATCATCGGGAGCGGTCCCGGTGGTTATTCGGCCGCTGTCCGGGCTGGCCAATATGGCCTCAAAACCGCACTCATTGAAAAAGATCTGAAATTAGGCGGTACCTGCCTGCATGTGGGCTGCATCCCCACTAAAGCTCTGCTGCACACTGCGGAGGTGTGGGAACGCTTCCTGCATTCCGACGCTGAAGGCATTCACTGCGAAAATCCGCGCCTGAATTATCCCAAGGTCATCGACCGCAAGAACGGCATCGTCACAAAACATGCCAAGGGTGTCGAGTACCTGATGAAGAAGAACAAGGTGGACTGGATCAAGGGATATGGCCGCTATGCGGGTCCTGGCAAAGTGGAAGTGATCGCCGACGGCGTGACTCAGATCATTGAGACCAAGAACATCGTGCTCGCAACCGGATCAGAAGCGCGTATGCTGCCGGGGTTGAAGCCCGACGCCAAGCGCATCCTGACCAACGTCGAAATCCTGAACCTGACCGAAGTGCCAAAATCATTGGCGATTTTGGGTGCTGGAGCAGTCGGTGTCGAGTTCGCATCCTGCTTCCATCGTTTTGGCAGCAAGGTCTCTATCTTCGAAATGCTGCCGCGCATCGTGCCTGTCGAAGATGAAGAGGTCTCGAAGGAACTGACGCGAGTATTTAAGAAGAGCGGCATCCGGATCGAAACCGGCGCACGAGCCGAGCACGTGGAGCACACCGAAAACGGCGTTCGCTTCCAGGTGACTTTGGCCGATGGTTCCATCGAAATGGTGGAAGCCGAGGCCCTTCTGGTCGCAGTCGGCCGCAAGCCCAACACTGAGAATCTTGGGCTCGAAGGCACCAAAGTTGAACTCGACCGCGGCTTCATTAAGGTAGACGGCTACCAGCGCACACGCGAGCCGGGCGTCTATGCGATCGGCGACATCGTCGCTGGCACGCCGCAGCTGGCGCACGTTGCGACCGCCGAAGGCATGATCGCCATCGGGCACATAGCGGGTCAGGAAGTAACGCCCATCCGCAAAAATCGCATTCCGGGTGCCACCTACACCGAACCCGGCATCGGCAGCGTCGGCATGACAGAAGCCGAAGCCCGCGCCAAGGGATACAAGGTCCTGATCGGCAAGTTCCCGTTCGTGGCCAACAGCAAAGCGTCGATTCTGGGTCAACATGACGGCTTCGTGAAGATTGTTGCCGATGAGACTTACGGCGAGATCCTGGGCGTCCACATTATCGGACCACAGGCCTATGAGTTGATCGGCGAAGGTGTGCTGGCGATGGAAGCGGAGGCGACGGTCGATACTTTGATCAATACCATTCACGCGCATCCCACCATTTACGAAGCGCTGGGCGAGGCGTTCAACGCAGTATATGGACAGGCGATTAATGCCTAGCGTTGGCAATGCAGCTGCCGGTGACTCCGACCTTCGGGTCGGAGTGATGACCTCAAGCATTGAGGCTGGCGGCGCGATGTGCGAAGTTCGCGATTGCGGCCAAATGGGCTATTTACAGGCCTTCGAGCTGCAGCGCGAATTGGTAGAACAGCGAAAGCGCGGCGAGATCGCGGATCAGTTGTTGTATGTCGAGCATCCGCACGTAGTCACCATGGGCCGCAACGGGCACGGCGAGAATCTGTTGGCATCGCCTGAATTATTGGGACGAGCAGGCATCGATTTCCAGACCACCAACCGGGGCGGCGACGTCACGTATCATGGTCCTGGACAGGTTGTTTGTTATCCGATCTTCGATCTGCGCGATTGGAAGCGCGATGTTGTCGCCTACGTTCGCGGGTTGGAAGATGTCTTGATCGGGACGCTTGCTGCATTTGGAATCGAGGGCAGCACGGTGCCCGGCGCGACCGGCGTTTGGGTCGCCAGAGACGTGAGTGGAGCGGCTTTACCCCAACCGGCCAAGGTTGCCGCGATTGGGGTCCACGTGAGCCGTTGGGTGACTTCGCACGGGTTCGCTTTGAATGTGGATACGGATTTGAGTTACTTCCGGTACATTGTGCCGTGTGGTTTGACCAAGCCGGTGACGTCCATGCAGACGCTCGGTTGCCGCGCTTCGCGCGCGGAAGTTGTGGATACACTGTCCGGGAATTTCGGACGGGTGTTTGGACGCAAGATCCAGACGCTCAATTAACTTTCTTTTGATCTTTTAGGGAGAACAAATGACCGACGTCGTGATGCCCCAGATGGGCGAAAGCATCGTTGAAGGAACGCTGACTAAGTGGCTGAAAAAGGCTGGGGACCGCGTCGAACGCGACGAGCCTCTGTTTGAGATCTCGACAGATAAGGTCGACACGGAGATTCCAGCGCCCAGCGCTGGTGTGCTGGCTGAGATCCTGGTGAAGGAAGGCGACACGGTCGGCATCAACACAGTGGTCGCGCGAATTTCGGATGGCGCTGCCGTTGCAGCACCCGCCGCAGCTCCTGTGGCTGCAGTTGCCCCCCCCCCACCTCCGCCTCCCGCACCGGTTGCCGCAGCACCACCACCAGCCGCAGTCGCGCCTCCTCCGCCGCCCCCGCCCGCTCCGGCTCCGGTCAGCACGTTTGAAGAGAACGCTGCGCCCCTTTCGCCGTTAGTGCGCAAGATGGCGCGTGAGAACAATATCGACCTGAACCAAGTCCGCGGCACCGGCTTGGGTGGACGCATCACGAAGCAGGACGTCGAGGCTTACTTAACCGGAGGGAGTGCCGCTCCCTTGGCTGCTGCGCCGGTGCAAGCTGCGCCTCCCGTGCAAGCTGCTCCTCCTCCGCCGCCACCTCCAGTCCAGGCTGCGCCACCGCCTCCACCACCCCCGCCTCCGCCTGTTCAAGCGCCGCCGGTACAGACCGCCGTCGCGACAACTCAGCCTCAGGTAAGCGTGGCACCACCAGCGCCTGCACCACAGATGCAGATGCCTGGCGCAGCTCCTGCGATGAAGATCGAACCGATGAGCATGATGCGGCAGAAGATTGCCGAGCACATGGTGTTCAGCAAGCGGACCTCCGCGCACGTCACCACCGTTCACAAGGTGGACATGACGAACATTTCCAAGATCCGCAACAAGATGAAGGGCCAGTTCCAGCAGCAGTACGGCTTCGGTCTGACCTTCCTGCCGTTCGTGGCGCGCGCCACTGTGGCTGCTTTGCGCGAATTCCCGATCGTCAACGCGTCGATCGAAGGCACCAACATCGCGTATCATCGCGACATCAACCTGGGTATCGCGGTCGCGCTGGAAAACGGCTTGATCGTACCCGTGATTCGCAACGCTGACGAGAAGAACATCGTCGGTCTGCAGCGGTCGATTGTGGATCTGGCCGCGCGAGCTCGTTCACGCCAATTGCGTCCGGAAGAGATTCAGGGCGGCACGTTCACCATCACGAACTTCGGCAGCTACGGCAGCCTGTTCGCAACGCCGGTGATCAATCAGCCTCAGGTCGCGATCCTGGGCGTCGGTGCGGTGGTGAAGGAGCCGGTGGTGATAGACGATGCCATCGCGATCCGGTCCATGGCGTACCTCGCGTTGACGTTCGACCATCGCCTGATCGACGGTGCGCTGGGCGACCAGTTCACGCAGAAGGTCAAGTCGGTGCTGGAGAATTGGACCGAAGAAGTCGCCTAGTTCATACGCTTAATTAGCCGCCGATGGACGCAGATGAACGCCGATAATACGAACGGCTTGAATCGGTGTTCATCGGCGTTTATCTTTGGCTTATAAATTCTGTGTACTAAGCTTTCGCCTTGAGCATTTCAACGGCATTCGTGTGTCCGTGTGCTGCCGCGAAATCTGCCGGTAATTTCCCTGAATGCGACGATCCTAGTGCGTCGTACCCACGCATCGCAGGGTCCGCTCCGTGATCCAGTAAGTATCGGATTACCTTCAGATGGCCTCGAAAAGCTGCACTATGCAACGCCGTAAGCCCATCACGACGACGAGCATTCACCTTCGCCCCACGCTCCACTAACAATTGCACCAATTCCAGCACGGCGTCTTCATCGTCACTCGGGTTCGGAACATCGGCGGTCGCAACAGCGCAGCCCAGCGGCGCGATCTGCAGGAATTTGTCCTGCGTAATCGCATTCGGGTCGGTGCCCTCATCCAGCAGGAAACGGGCGACATCGGCCTGGCCCCAGTAGCAGGCCCGATGTAGAGCCGTGAATCCGTTGGGCCCGAACTCGCCAGGGAAGTCAGGATCAGCCTCGGTCGCCGCTTTCACTTTATCCAACATCCCCAGATCGGCCGCGAGGTACGGATCCAGCGTCACTCCGCGCTGAAACAACAACTCGATAACCGCAGTCTGCCCCGCAAAATACGCCGCATGAATCAACTGCGCACCAGCCATAGTCGCTGCGGTAGCGAGCGTAGGGTCCGCGTCCAGCAGACTCGAAACCTCATCCACACGCCCGTTTTTCGCTGCGTCGATCACACGATCCAATTGTTCAGACAAGATGATCTTCTCTCCGGTTATTTCTTTTCAGGCGCGTCGTAAGCTCCAATGCGACGGGCCCAGATGTTACGGTAGCGCACCGGTGTCTGATGATCCTGCAGCACAAGCGGACCTTCGGGAGGCTGCGCCGTGTACTTCGCCAGTTCGCGATGCACGGTCGGTCCCATCAATTCTTTGTGGTGATGCAGTAAGACGCCATTCAACATAACGGTGACGTAGGCGGGCTTCACCATTCGGTCGCCGTCCATGCGGGCGGCCTCGAAGAAAATATCATAGGTCTGCCATTCACCGGGCTTGCGAGCAGGATTCGCCAGCGGCGGCCATTGACCGTAGAGCGCGCCGGTCTGGCCATCCGCGTACGTCGGGTTATTCCAGTTGTCCAGGACCTGCACCTCATACAACCCTTGCAGAAAAATACCGCTATTGCCGCGATTCTGGCTATTCCCTCGGACCTCCGCTGGCGCTGACCACTCGACGTGCAACTGCATATCGCCGAACGTCAGTTTCGTGATCATGTCACCGGCATTCGGCGCGACCTCCAAAATACCGTTCTCCAACTTCCAAGATTGAGGTGCGTTGGCCCGCGGGTTCTGCGGAGGCCGCAGCGTCCATTGCGATGTATCGCGCCCGTCAAACAACACAATCGCATCTGAAGGAGCACCACCGCTCTGCGCCGCCGGGGTCACTTGAGGAGGATGCGGACGAGCAGGATCGTGTACATGAAACGGAAGTCCCGGCAGCATCGGCGTATCGGTGTAGCCCAGATCATTGTTCGGTCGAGCCTGGTTCGGACTCGCCTGACCAAGCATCAAGGCGGCAGCAACCGCAAACAAAGCGATGGTTCGCATGCTGGTATTATCCTCCAGCCGGTCGTGGTGCGAAAGAAGCCAATGCGTGAGCGGGCAGGTAAGCAGGGCAGCCTGATACTATGAGGGCTATCCATCTTCCGCCTTGGCCCCCATGCCCACTCATGTTCCTCAAACCCGCTCGGTCCATCCGGTTGCTCTGACCATTCTGTACCTACCGTTTGGGATCTCAGGCGGCTACTTCACGGTCACCTTGGCCTACCTGCTCGCGCACGCGGGCGTCAGCGTCAATCAGGTGGCGGCCTTGGTCGCATTGACCATTCTTCCGGGAACCTGGAAGGTTCTGTGGGCGCCGATCATCGATACTACGCTGACAGCGAAACGCTGGTACATCCTGTCTGCGTGGGCCACGGGGTTGGCGATTCTGGCCACGGCATTCGTCCCGGCACGGGAAAACTCTCTTTGGGTGTTGAGCGCACTTACGCTGCTGGTCAGCACACTTTCGACAGTGCTCGGAATGGCGACTGAGATCCTGATGACGCACTCCACGGCCCAGGATCAAAGAGGGCGCGCCGGAGGATGGAGCCAGGCTGGCAACTTGGGGGGCAGCGGCTTAGGCGGCGGAGCAGGCTTGTGGATGGCACAACACGTCGCCCCCTGGAGCGCAGGAGTGCTGCTTGGGCTGGTGTGCCTCCTGTGCTGTATGGCGCTGCGCTGGTTCCAATCACCGATTCGGTCCAGCGAGATAGTGGCCTACCGCGATAGCCTTGCTGCGATTGGCAAAGATGTCCTGGCGCTGGTGCGGTCGCGAGTTGGCTTCCTGACGGTAGTCCTGCTGTTCCTGCCTTTGGGGACCGGTGCAGCCAGCGGTCTCTGGCCCGCGATTGCGGACGATTGGCACGCGACTGCCGATACCGTAGCCCTAGTGAACGGCGCGCTGGGAGGAATTCTTTCGATGGTAGGCTGCCTCATCGGAGGCTATCTCTGTGATCGCATGGACCGCAAGACCGGCTACGCGGTCTTCGGAATCGTGCTGGCCGCTTGCGCCGTAGGCATGGGACTTGCACCAAGAACGCCATTTACATTTATTGTTTTCACCAGCGCCTATGCCTTCTTCCTAGGCTTCGCGTACGCCGCATTTACAGCTGTGGTCCTGGAGATCATCGGCACCCGATCCGCCGCCACTCAGTACAACGTACTGGCCTGCCTGTCGAACATCCCCATTGCATATATGACCACAGTCGATGGGCTGGCGCAGACAAAATGGGGGTCCAGCGGCATGCTGTACACGGAGGCAGCGCTGGGAGTCGCGGCAGCGGTATTCTTTATGGCTATCGTCCGGCTAACGAATAGATCTCGCAGCCCCGTAGTCGCTTGAAGTAAGCGGATATCTTATGAACAAGTTCTTGGTTTTTTTTGACGAAGCAACCACGGGGGTTCGGCGCATATGCACCTGACATTCCGGGTTGTGTTTCCACAGGCCGTACACTCGAAGAGACAAGGCAACGTATGGCGAAGGCAATGGAAATGCACCTATCCGCGATGCGCGAGGATGGAGACCCCATTCCTGTGCCCTCACATTATGAACTTGTGGAAGCGGTGGAGTAGTCTCTTCTGTGTCTGTCACTGTCGTGCCCCTGAGCACCATTAGTGGGCCGATACCAGCGGTTGGTGCGATGGACGGTAGCGGCGAACGGTAATCTTGGTCGCCCCTAGACGGGTCTGACAAATATCATAGGCCGATTGCATCCCCATCAATGTTTCCATCTTGGGGCCAAAGGCTTTCTCGATACGGAGGGCCATCTCACCAGTCAAATCTACTCTGGAATTCAGTAGGCCAGAAAGCGCCTGTCGCGACACGCCCAGCGCTTTAGCAGCGTCCGTCACGGTCAGTCCATTCGCTTCGATGATCTCAGAGCGGATGACTTCGCCGGGATGCGGCGGGTTATGCATAGGCACTGGCATTCTCCCAGTGGTAATCCTCTAAGTTGACATCCAGCATTCGCCGGATTCGATGCGAAACGTTAGTCGCCAATTGCGCGTCACATGCAGACACGTCCCTATGCGATCCCCCGTCAAAGAGTGGACTCTCCACAGCGGCCATGACTTCAACTCTTCCACGTCCTTCAAGTGGTCCAGTACAGCGAACATAGCACGCAGCTTTGAGCCGGCATCAGCCGGCAGGCCCTTTGCGACTCCCTCCGCATAGAACCGCTTGAGCGGTTTGTGGCTGAAGCTCCGTATTCTCAATATCCTGATTGTAAGGCGTCGCTTTACGGGTGTCAGCCCTTCGGAATAACAGGCCACTCCCCCGCGTACACCCCCCCCCCAGCGTACCCGCCGAACGCAGTAACCGCCAATCGTTCACTGGGGTGCCGCTTTGTTAAGGACTGTAACCCAGTGTCGGTCTGGAGCGTCCCTTTTAGCGGCGCTCTGCCCTGTCGCCGCCAGTTTTTTGCAACTAAATAGGGATATACTGCTTTGTGAAGGAACCACGTCTTGACTAAATCTAATCTCAAAACCCTTTGGGCCGTCGGCGGCGTCGTCGCCCTAACGGCCATCACTGCTCTCACCGCTCAGCAAAAGCCAGCGCCCAAGGCTGTGGACGCGAAGATTCTCAGCACCGCAGGCACGGCGAAGGATGCCGACCCCGGAACTTGGCTCACCTACGGCCACAGCCAAACCGAACAGCGCTACAGCCAGTTGAAGCAGATCGACGCGACCAACGTCGGCAAGCTGGGCTTGGCTTGGTCGTCACCGCTCACCCTGGCTGCCGGCGGGCGCGGAGGCACCGAAGGTACGCCTTTGATGTGGAACAACACGATTTATCAGTCGATGGACAACAGCCTGGTGTTTGCCATGGACGCAACTACTGGCGAACAGAAGTGGACGTACGATGCCAAGAACGATCCGGCCACCGCAGGCCATCTATGCTGCGGCGCGCACAACCGCGGGCTGGCAATCTACGATGGCAAAATCATCCTGGCAGCGAATGACGCCCGTTTGATCGCTCTCGACGCCAATACGGGCAAAGAGTTGTGGCAGAACAAGGTCGCTGACATCAACAAGTACTATTCCTTCACCATCGCACCGCGCATGGCTGGTGACAAGATCATCGTAGGTGTAGGCGGTGGCGAGTACTTCATTCGCGGCTTCTTCGCGGCTTACAACATCAAGGACGGCTCGCTCGCGTGGAAGTTCTACACGGTTCCCCCGGCTCCTGGCCAACCGATGGAAGATAAAGCTCAGGAAGCAGCCTCCAAGACCTGGGTCGGCGATTGGGCCAAGTACGGCGGCGGCGCTCCGGTGTGGGACGGCCTGGTGTATGACCCCGAGAACAATTTGGTCATTGCCGGCACGGGCAACGCCGAACCATGGCCCGAGGAAATGCGCGGTATTCCGAAAAAGGACTTCGGCAAGTATGACAACCTCTATACCTGCTCGATTGTCGCTGTGGATGCGAAAACCGGCAAGCTGAAGTGGTATTACCAGACGGTCCCGGGCGATGCGTGGGATTTGGATTCGGTCGGCGGGTTCATCATGGCCGACATCCAGATTGAGGGCAAGACGCGTCAGGTGATCATGCAGGCTCCTAAGAGCGGCGTGTTTTACATCATCGATCGCACCAATGGCAAGTTCATTTCCGCCGAGCCCTTCGTCCCTGTGAATTGGGTAAAGAGCTTCGACAAGAACAACAACGGCAAGCCCATCATCAATCAGGATGCCTACTACGACCAGACGAATTCCGTGCTGATCTATCCGGGTGGCGGCGGCGCACATAACTGGGCACCGATGTCCTACAACCCGAACTCGGGCTTGGTCTATCTGCCTTACAGCGCTGGCAGCTACACGTTCAATGCCGCCAAGGAACCGGATCCGAAGGCGGGAGGCGGAGCGCACGGCTTGGGCCAGGGTGGTAAGGATAATAAGACGACCCCGATGCCGATCTGGGGACCGGATACCGCTCTTGTAGGCCGTGGCGGCTTGCAGGCGCGCGACCCAAAGACGAACACCATCAAGTGGGTGAAAACCGGACGAGGCGGTGCCACGAGTGGCGGTACGGTGACTACGGCTACCAACCTTCTGTTCCAGGCTGTGGGCTCGACGCTTTACGCTTACAAAGCGGATACCGGCGATGAACTGCTGGCGCTGCCGATCAACCTGGCAGCCGCAGGTGCTCCGATCACCTATATGGTGGGCGATACGCAGTACCTCGGCGTTCCGACGGGCACGCAGTTCCTATCGTTTAAGCTCGGCGGCACGGCGCCGCTTCCGGCGGCTCCTGCTGGCGGTGGCTTCGGTGGCCGTGGTGGCGGTAAAGGTGGTGGCAAAGGAGGAGGCAAAGGTGGACCTCCGCCTCCTCCCCCCCCGCCTCCTCCAGCAGCCCCTGAAGGACTGCACGGCGCGGACGGAAAGTAGCTGAGTAGTTAGTAATTGTTAGTAAAGATGGGGTTGGACCTTCAATGGTCCAGCCCCATCTTTATTTAGGAAGGCGGGTCGCCCGACCCGCGCGGAGGCGCTGCCTCCGCCTGAATCCAAACGATGTTTCAGGCGCGG
>JBDTUY010000143.1:0-10026 GCA_040007495.1 Acidobacteriota bacterium
TCCTTCACGATGGTGGCCGGTGCCACTCCGGTGCGGCTCAACGGCATTCAGGTTGGCAAAGTGAAAGCCATTGGGCTTTCCGGTTCAGCCGATCTCGCTCGTACGATCAAAGTAACGATGTTGATCAACGATGAATACCTGCCGCAAATTCCGAAGGATTCGACGGCTGGCATGGCTCAGCAAAATCTTCTGGGAGCGCGCTACGTCAATATCAAGCGAGGCAAGAGCAAGCAATCGATTGTTGCCGGAGGCGAGATTTCCACTACAGATTCGCCGGAACTAGAGGAATTATTCCAGCAGGGCTCGACCACGCTGGGTGCATTGCAAGCGATTCTGAAGCGCGTCGAAAACATCGTGGTCCTGATCGAAAGCGGCGACGGGACTATCGGTAAGTTTATCCGCAATCCGAAACTCTACGACACCCTGGTAGGGGCCGCCGAGGAGATGAACAAGCTGGTGGTGCAGATCAATTCGCCTGACAGTTCGTTGGGGCACCTGGTGCGCGAGCCCGACCTATACAACGATCTGCGCAGCATGATGGCCAAGACCAATGAATTGATCGACGGGTTGAACGCGGGGCAAGGGTCGGCAGGTAAACTACTGAAGGACGAAGGCCTGTACGAAGATGTTCGCGGTGCTATCGGCGACCTGCGCCAAACACTTGCCTTGATCAATCATGGTGACGGCGACGTTGCCAAGCTGATGAACTCCGATGAACTGCATACGCGCCTCGCCGGAACGTTGAGCCGCATGGATGAAGTCTTGGACCACATCAACAGCGGTGAAGGCACGCTGGGGCAGTTGCTGTTGAACCCGCAGTTGTATGAAAGCATCGATGGCACCATGCAGGAAGTGCACGGCTTCATGAAGGATTTTCGGGCGAATCCAAAGAAATTCCTGACCATCCAATTGAAGCTGTTTTAGCTGTATCACGGGCCACGCGTTCCTTGATGAAACAACTCATCGTCAACGCCGACGACTTCGGCTTCACTCGCGACGTGAATCGCGGCATAGTCGAAGCTCACTTGCAGGGCATTTTGACGTCCACCACGTTAATGGGGGACACACGGACCAATCCTGCGGCCTTTGCAGATGCGGTGGCGCTGGCAATGCAGCATCCGACGCTGGACGTGGGGTGTCACCTGGTACTGGTCGAATCTCCACCGTTTCCACGCACGATCCCCCGTCTGGTTACCAGCGTGTTGCTGGGGCGCATTCAAATCTACGAGGCGTTCGCGGCACAGGTGCGCCGCATCATGGATGCGGGCATCGCGCCGACGCATCTGGATACTCACAAGCACACACACTTGTTACCACAGGTATTGGAGGCCGTCGCGCGCGTTTCGCAGGAATTCAAGATCCCGTGGGTTCGGCGGCCATTTGATTTTCTGGAGCAGCCGGGAGGCATCGGCTGGAAGAACAAGCTGATGCATCTCCGCGGCAACGGGTTTGAGAAAACGTTATCAAAATACGGGTGCCGATCCACGGATTGGTTTTCCGGATTCGCAGTGACAGGAACGTTTGATACGGCCAAGCTCGTGGCGATCATTCGCGCGCTGCCGGAGGGCACGACTGAGTTCATGTGCCATCCCGGGGTCTTAGGTGACGAATTACGGCGCGCTCCAGGGCGGTTGATTGAGAGCCGTGCAGCCGAGCTTCAAGCGCTCACCTCGAAGCAAGTGCGGGCCGCGCTCGATGAAGCGGGCGTGGAGCTGACGAATTTCCGGGAGCTCACATCTGATCCAGACTAGGTCTGTTTGATGTGGCGTGAGCTTTAGCTTGCATAGGAGCTTGAGCTCCGCAAGTAGCGTTCGTTGGGAGGCTAAAGCCCCCGTGCTCGATGAATCGCGCGCCACATTAGGCTGATTGCTCACGCGCCCAAGTGCAGCACTATCCGTCGCCGCTGCTCGCCTGAGCGGTGCTCGAATACGTAGATTCCTTGCCAGGTGCCCAAGGCCATGCGCCCTCCTATGACGGGAATCGACAAGTGGGTTTGCGTCAGCGCCGAACGGATGTGCGAGGGCATGTCGTCCGGACCTTCGCAGGTGTGACGATAGCGCGGATCGCGTTCCGGCACAAGGCGCTCAAAGAAATCGGCCAGATCCAAGGTCACATCCGGGTCCGCATTTTCCTGGATCAACAGCGAAGCCGAGGTGTGTTGGATGAATAAGGTCAACAAGCCAGTATCCACACCATCAAGTGACGCGAGCCAGCGGGCGACCTCGCGCGTGAATAAATACAGGCCCTTGCCGCGCGTTGCGATCTCCAAAGTGTGCGTACTTTGGGACATCCTCGCCTATTCCTTCGGACCCATTTGCAACACCATTCCGGAGTCGGTGGCCGCCCATACATGATCGGCATCGGGTCCCGCAAGCACGACGCGCGATCCGACTGCGCGGTAGTCGACCTCCATCTCCAACCAGCGCTGCAGATCGGTGCTGCGCAGGATGCGAATGCGGCCCGGCACGGCTTCGGTCTGCGCTCTTACGCGCAAGTCATAGCCTGCCAGAAACCCGCGTTGTCCAGGAAACAGAATGGAGCCGGTCACTCTGCGATTGTCCTGATGAAAGGTCACGCCGCTCTTACCTGTATTTAAGTCGAGCCGGTAGACCTCGCTTGGCCATTGATAGGAAGACGGAAACGCAAATACCGCGAGTCCATCGGACCCGATAAGCGTTAGGTCGGCAATTTGCCCGCTTAAGGCTGCGGCAGACCCGGCCCATTTTTTGCCGCCATCCCGGGTTTCAAGCTCCAATGTGAGCCGCGGTGGCTGGCGGACCAGACGCGCATTCTTTGGAAGTTGAGGGATGCCCGCACCCGCGATCAGCCCTCGTTCCCCGTCCGCAAAGGCGATTTGCGTGTAAACACTGATATTTTTGTCGGCGGACGCTTGGCGCGCTGCAGGCACCGGGGTCCAGTCCTTGCCTCCGTTGCGTGTTTCAAGCACCGTCTGCTCTTCGCCCACCGCAAAGCCGTGGTCCGGATCTAGAAACCATACCTGGCGAATCGCGAGTTCACTGTGCCTGCGGATTCGTTTCCAACTGCGGCCTGACTCTTCCGTTTTCCAAATACCGCGGGCGCCAACCATCCAACCCAGGGATTCATTCAAGAAAAACAGCGAAACCGGGTGATCGTCCAGGTCGGTCTTGGTCCAGGTCTTGCCGCCGTTGGTCGTGATGACAGCGACCGGCTTGCCGTTACCCCCCCGCGTCTCATCCACGATCGAACCAACGGCAATGCCTCGCTCCCGCGACGGAAACGCGATGTCGGCAAAGTGTAGCACTTCGCGATCGTCGTCGTAGAAGTAGCTGAGCTTCCACTCGAGACCCGAAGTGTCCGGGTCTGAATGGATCGCTCCAAATGCTTTCGCGGATTTTTGCTGCTTTGATGGGGGCTGCTTTTGCTTCTGCTTGCCGAATCCCGGACCCTTCTGCTGCTGTTGGGCGAATACCAGATCCGAGGGACCGTATCCGATCCAGGCGGCCACCACGAATGCAGCCAGCCACGCCGTCCGCCGCATTAGTGCGACCCGACCCTCTGTGCACCCGTGGCGAACGGAACATCACGCTTGGCCTTGGTGGCAGGATCGACAGCGAGGGCAAGATCGACCAGCCGGACCATATCCAGCGCCGGGTAATCCCGGACCGCCATGGCCACCAGGCATCCCACCTGCTCGCCCACCGTTGTGAGCATTTCCATCTCTCCCCCGGAATGGAAGTGCGGGTCGCGGTGCTGTACGTTGATTACACCTGCAACCTTGCCCCGCACTACGATCGGCGTGGAAAGGAACGCCTCGTAGGTATCTTCGGGAAGGTCGGTAAACAGCTTAAACCGCGGGTCCTTATAGGATTCACGTGAAATCGTCAGCAGCCGCCGCTCGCGCGCTACCCAGCCGGTCAGACCTTCAGAAAGCTTCAAGCGCACTTGCCCGATAGAGTTCGGACGTGGCTGATGCGAAGTCACCAGCACCAGTTCCTGCGCGTCCAAGAGGTAGAGGAGGCAGGAATCGCTGCGCATGAATTCGACCACATGCGAAACGATGTTCCTGAGCGCCTCGGCCAATGGGATGTCACGCACCGTGAAGCGGCTGATCTGTTGCAATAGGTGCAACTGCTGCTCGGTGTATTCTAATCGCGTCTCTAATTCCTTAATCCGCGTCACGGTTGGATTATCGCACGCCGGGTCATGAGGCGGAACCAGTTCCGTCTCTTGCGGCGGCCCACCGCGCCTTCTGTGAGGCAGCCATCTTGGCTCGGGTGGCTGGCGAAAAAGGCCGTCGCTTACGGGCAGGTGCCACTCCATTGCTCGCATTTGCCTGGCCCAGGCGTTCCAGGCCGAAACGGGAGGAAGATCGACCTTTGGATTTGCTACCACCTGCTACCAAAGGCTCCAGATATGAGAGGGCTTCCTCAATGGCAGCACGTTCCCGGCGAAGCTCCGCGATGATTTCTACTAGGTTCATACGAATAGGGTAGATTAAACATAAAAAGGCGATGCGTCAATAGAAAAAAGCAAGGAGCGGTCGACCTATAGCTGTGGCATATGTCCCGGGAGTGGCTGGAAATTGGCTCCGACGCAGTGCTGCCGACCCGTATGTGAGGATGTGGGAGAATGCAGAACAGCTATGGAAATCAGTACGCAAACGCTGAATATCCCGAAAGTGCTGGGGGAAACCTTTCAGACCTTCCGGCAACGGGGATGGGGATTATTTGGAATTGGGCTGATCGCGGCCATCGCAGGGCTGGTGGTCGGGGGCGGTGCCGCCTGGAACATTGCCGGATTCTCGGCGACTCCGACCGCCTTGAACACCACGGTGCTGCCCTACACCATGACTTCCGCGCAATGGGCGGTTGCAGGCGTCGCCCTGGTGTTGCTGGTGGTGCAGTTGTCTTTCTCCGGAGCGGCCTCGGTGCTGATGGCTTGGTCTGAGCCAAACGGAAGGCTGACCATCCGGCAGGCCTTCGCTGGCGTCCGGTCCGCACCCCTGCAATTGTTCTGGTTACAGTGGATCGTAGTGGTGCTGTCTAGCCAGTTTTCACCCTGGGCCGCGCCGGTACTCTGGTTCTTGATGGCTCCGGCGATTCCTTTGGCCTGTATCGAAGGCCTGGGCCCTGGCGAGGCGGTCGATCGCATGTGGGCCATGTCGAAAGGGAACAGAACCCGGCTGCTGATCCTTGAGGTGTTGCTGTGCAGTTTGTTGCCGATAGTGATTATCGTAACGAGGCGCTACCTGGTGACCTCCGGGCGAGGCCCGATCAATTTCGATCAGTATCCAACGCTATTTCGGATTCCGTTTGTTCTGTTGGCGACCTGGCTGGCGGGAACCGCAGCCCAAGCCGTCCTGGTTGGTTTGACCTGCGCCTATCGGGACTTGCGCGGAGACCAAACCGTGGGAGTGCACGCGCAGGCAGCTGGCGGCGTCAATTAGATACGGTCTAGCTGCGCTTAGGCAGCCCGTAATTTGAAGGAGAGAGGCAACAACTCCAGCAGCATGGCGGAATGGTCCCTAAAATACGCAGATGCCCGCGGTGAGATGCACCAGGACGTGGCCGAAGCAGGCTCAGAGCGCGAACTTCGCGATCGCCTGACCGAACAAGGATACCTAGTGTATTCGATCAAGCCGCGCGGCGCAGCTGCAGGCGGCGAGGCGACCGTGCCCAATATGGGGCGGTCCGGCAAGAAGCTCAACGTCGAAAAATTCCTGATCTTCAACCAGCAGTTCGTGACGCTGGTGCGCGCGGGATTGCCGATCCTGAAGAGTCTCGACCTGTTGGCGGATCGCCTGACGGACCCCAAGCTATCAAAATACATTCGCGGCGTACGCGATGAAGTCAAGAACGGGGCGCTGCTCTCAGATGCCTTCGCGCGGCAAGGGGTTTTCCCCGCAATTTACATTACCAGCGTGCTGGCCGGCGAACGCAGCGGCGCGCTGGCCGAGGTTCTGGACCGCTTCATCACCTATCAGAAGCTATCGCTGGCCGTGCGACGCAAACTGATTGTGTCGCTGATCTACCCTGCGGTTCTGATCTGTCTGGTTGTGTGTCTGGTGGTCTTTCTGGTCACCTACGTGGTCCCGAACTTCGCCGCGCTCTATCAGAGTATGCAGGCGACGCTGCCTGCTCCCACACAGTTCCTGATCGCGATCGGCACGACAGCGCGAGGCTACGTGATTGCCGGATTTGCGGCTGCCGTTGCCGGTGTGATTGCCTTCCGTTTCTGGGCGCGAACAACATCCGGGGGCGAAGCCATCGACCGTGTGATGCTGAAATTGCCGCTGGTTGGTGAGGTTTGGCTCAAGTACCAGGTCGCGCAGTTTGCTCGCGTGCTGGGAACTTTGCTGATGGGCGGCATACCCCTGCTGCAGGCGCTGCACACTGCGGGCGAATCCTTGGGTACGCCCGTATTGCGGAAGGTCCTGGAGCAAGCCGTGAAACTGGTTCGCGAGGGACAATCGCTCTCCGGATCGCTGCGCACTACCAATGTTTTCCCGAGCCTGTCGCTGGACATGATCGAGGTCGGAGAATCAACCGGCGCGCTGCCTTCCATGCTCACCAGCGTCGCGGAATTCTACGAAGAAGACGTATCCACGCGAGTGACAGCGCTGCTGACTCTGATTGAGCCTATCATCATGTTGATCATGGCCGTCTTTGTCGGATTCGTCCTAGTGTCGCTATATCTCCCGATCTTCTCTTTGGCGGATTCTATCAAGACCTGAGATAGTGGCTACGAGGAAAAGTAGTAGTACGGGTCAGATTTTTCCTCAACCCGGAGAGTTCTGGTGGTCCCGGCCGGTACCAATCCGGTAACACATTTAGTATGAATTGCTTAGATGGCCTTATAGGCACTTAAGAGACATGTCTGGATTCTACACGCAACACTTGGGGTATTGGGGTCTATGTGACTTGATCCACAGCCTCAATCGACATCGTTTTGACACATCGGAAGTGAAATGTTTCAGCCTGTTCCGAGACCTGTATTTCAATCGTAACTTATTGAAAACACAATGTTCAAAAAAACTTGTCCCTGCCCTTCCAACCAATCGGTTCTGTGCTATTCTTAGATCCGCAGTCTGGGAGGCGGTACCCCCGCCCTCTAGGAGCTAAGACAATCCCCAAAATTTAACTAGTACCCTTGCTTTTTCCACAGCCGGTGGAAAAACTGTGGGAATGTATTGTCTCTAGAGGGATCGTAGTCGGCAAGTTGTACAAAGTTAGTTCGTAACTGGATTGCAAGAGGGACAGGCGGCGGTGCCAAGGGACGGACATCTGCCAGTCGGAGGAGTCAGAATTGTACGGAGAAACGGCCATCGCACCCACGCCAGGGAAAGATCAGAACGTATGGGACCGGGTGAAGACGGTATTAGCCAAAGCGATCGCCCCCCAGGAGTTTGAGAATTGGGTGAAAGGCACCACGTTGGATCGGGTGAGCCCGGACACGATCTATGTGTTGGTTCCGGACGCGGTGACCAAAGAGTTTCTGGAAACCGAATACGCGGTTCACGTAGAGAGGGCCATTGCCGGTGCGGACGCGTCTCTGACGAGCGTCGTCTACCTGCCGCAGGATGAGAGTCCGACCCCGCGACGGGCCGCTACCGCCCAAAACGCGTATGCAGCCAATGGTGCGTCCGGCAGCGGATCGAACGAACAGAGCTTCGGCGTTCACACGGGGATCTCGCAAGGCAGCGCGCTGACCACGTTGAACTCGAAATTCTGCTTTGCGAATTTTGTGGTCGGTTCCTGCAATCAATTCGCGCACGCCGCCGCGCAAGCGGTCGCAAAGAACCCTTCGCGCACGTACAATCCCTTGTTCCTATATGGCGGCGTGGGCATGGGCAAGACGCACTTAATGCATGCCATCGGACGCGCGCTGCTGGAACAGTATCCGTCCATGCACGTGGTCTACACGTCCAGCGAAAAGTTCATGAATGAGATGGTCAGCGCCATCAAAATGAACCGCAAGGAAGCGTTCCGCAGGCACTATCGGTCCGCCGACGTGCTGTTGGTGGACGACATCCAGATCCTATCGGGCCGCGAAGGTACGCAGGAAGAATTTTTTCATACGTTCAACGAACTGTATGAGGGCCAGAAGCAGATCATCATCTCCAGCGATGCGCCGCCGAAGAGCACTCCGGGGTTGATGGAACGTCTACGCTCGCGCTTCGAGTGGGGCTTGATGGTCGACCTGCAGCCGCCCGATCTTGAAACCAAGATGGCGATTCTGGACCAGAAGGCCGAACAGGATGGCGTCCATCTGCCAGAGGATGTTCGCATCTACATCGCGACCAAGACCAAATCGAACGTGCGGGAACTGGAAGGCGCGTTAATTAAACTGATCGCGTACTCTGAGGTTACCGGCAGCCCCATCACCATGCAGATGGCGCAGCAGGCATTGAAATATTTGATCGCCACCACCGATCGCAAAATCACCATGGACATGGTGCTGCGCGCCGGCGCCGAGCGCTTCAACCTGAGTCCTGCGCAAATCAAGCAGGCAACCAACGCCCGCCAGATCTCGTATCCTCGCCAAATCGCAATGGTCCTGATCAAGGAACTGACGCACGCCTCGCTACCGGAGATCGGCCGCTGGTTCGGCGGCAAGCATCACACCACGGTGCTGCATTCGGTCAACAAAATCGATGCACTTCGGCAGAAGGATGCCGAGGTCCAGAGAATGCTGCACAGCCTGACCGACGCAATTCAGTAGACTGCCGTAGGACGGATTCACGATGACAAGGGAAGATCTCCAAAGGCTTGCCGATGTTCGTCTATCCGAAGCAGGCGCCTTGTTCGAGGCAGGATACCCTGAAGGTGCCTACTATCTGGCTGGGTATGCTGCCGAGTGCGCGATCAAGGCTTGTATCGCTAAACAAACCGATCTGCACGAGTTTCCCGATCTCGACCGTGCCAAGGAGAGTTGGAGTCATGACCTGGCAAGGCTGATCAAGGCGGCTGGGTTTCAGGACGAACTTGTGGCCGCAGTCATACAGGATACCCGCTTCGATGCAAACTGGAAAATCGTGAGAAACTGGAGACCTGAGAGCCGTTATCGGCTGGTTTCTCAAAACGAAGCGGCGGAATTACTCAAGGCTCTAAGAGAACCTGCAAAAGGTGTGATGGAATGGTTAAAGCTCCACTGGTAGTACCGGATGCTGCTTTCGGCGAAGCATTTCTGAAGCTGCTGGACGAAGCGGAATACCCGTTGACGGTGGCCTTGTGGTTGAAGGAACACGATGAGTGGACTCTGATTCTGGGGACCCCTCTGTACGATGAAATTGGCCAACAGCAAGCCTATATCCGACTTAGAAACGCTCTCTCCGTCGATGGTCGCGTCCCGGTGAGTGACCTTCCTGTGCGGCTTGAGGGCCAGAGCAACCCTCTGATCAAAGAACTCCGGCAGATCTTTGGCAAAACGGCCTCAGTCGAGGGGACGAGACTGGGCGGCCAGCGAATTGGTGGGCACTGGATCGAAGACGGATACGTTTATCGAATTAAGTAACTGAGTTTGCAGTATCGGGATACAAGCCAGAGCTCGTACCCCGAACCTCATACCATTCACGGCCTACTTTGCCTTCCCCTGCCACAGGCCGATGGCTGCGCCGGTCGGGTCAACCAGGATGCTGATCCAACCGGCGTCCATCACTTCCATCGGTTCCTTCATCACTTGCGCTCCCAGGGATGCGGCCTTTTTCGTGGACGCGTGGATGTCTTCCACTTCCACGTAGGTCAGCCAGAAGGAAGGGACTCCGGGCATGGGATTCTTCATGATGCCGCCACCGGGACCTTTGGCGGTTTTGATCATGGTGTACTCCATACCGGGAACCTTGTCATTGGGCAGATCGTCCATTTCCCACTGAAACAGGTCCTTGTAAAAGGCCTTGGCCTTCGATACGTCGCTGGTGTTTAATTCGAGGTGTGCAAAGGGTGCTGACATTGGTAGTTCTCCTTTTGGGGGTTGGATTGAATTTGTAGATTTTGTGACTGATTGAGCAACCGCTCCCTGTGGTCGCCCGTTTGCGGGCAAGGCGGC
>JBDTUY010000144.1:0-10022 GCA_040007495.1 Acidobacteriota bacterium
CGCCGCCGGGGGCCACCACCGTCGCGGCCACAGCGCAGCACGGACCTGTCCAGTGCCCTACTGCCAAATGCCACCACCCCTCACGCTTTACCTTCCCAACGCATTCCTATACAATCTGACCCAGGAGAAGTTGAAGATGAAGCTTCCTTTGGGACTAGCTATTCTGGCCGCCGTCGTGACGAGCACGTCCATGTATGCGCACCATTCCTTTGCTGCCGAATACGACAACACGCATCCCTTTAAACTCACCGGCGCCATTACCAAGGTCGACTGGAGCAATCCGCACGTCTATTTTTACATCGACGTGGAAGACGACAAGGGTGCGGTGACCAACTGGGCGCTCGAAATGGGCGCGCCCGGCGCGCTCAAAGGTCGCGGCTGGGATCGGACCACCCTCAAGATCGGCGACGTGGTTGTCGTCGATGGCTCTCCGGCGAAAGATGGCGGCCATCACGGAAATGCGCGCGACGTGACCATGGCGGCAACCGGGAAGAAGCTGGGCGCAGCGTCCAGCGAAGGCCAGAATCTCCCAGTAGCGCCCAAACAATAGTCGCGCCCAAACAGTAGAAGTCCCTTTGACGCGGTAGGCTGCACGGTCAGGTAGAAATCATGCGTTCCTCTATATTCTTCGGTCTGAGTGTGGCTGCTGCCATAGCGACGTTGGCATTTGCCCAAGCCCCTGCGGCTCAGCAAGCCCCGCCCGCCAGATCCGCTCCCAAAGGGGCACCATCGGCGACAGGAGTGGCTCCCGTAGCAGGCTCGCGCACCGGAGGCCTAGGCGCGACCAAAGGCGGCGTCCGGCCACCATCGGCCCCCACCCCGCGCTGGCCCGATGGCCATCCGATGTTGTCGGCGGCCCCGGGCAAGCTCGGGTTTTGGAATGCTGGCACCGGCGGCCTGACCGGCAAGCGAGGCAATAATCTTCCCACCAACCTCGAAATCAGCGAGGTGCCGTTCATGCCTTGGTCCAAGGCACTGTATGACGCTCGGCAAGCCGATCAGCAGAAGAATGATCCGCACGCGCGCTGCATGCCTCCAGGTGGACCGCGCCAGTTCCATACGCCTTACGGTTTACAGATTTATGAGTTGCCAGAAGCACGACGGGTCCTGATCCTATCCGGTGGCGGACCGCGCACGTGGCGGGAAATTTACATGGACGGGCGGTCGCATCCCGGCCCGGATAGCGATTATGTCCCAGGCTTTCTGGGTCATTCCATCGGCAAGTGGGAAGGCGACACCCTGGTAATTGACACTGTCGGTTTCAACGAACAGTTCTGGTTCGCCCGCGCCGGCTATCCGCACACCGATGCGCTGCACCTGATCGAACGCATCTCACGCCCCGACTACAACACGCTGAAGTACGAAGCCACTATCGACGACCCCAAGGCCTACACCAAGCCCTGGACCGGAGGGCACATCATCGCCTGGACCCCCGACGAAGACTTTGAAGAGTACTTCTGCCAAGGCAACAATCGGGACGTAGAGCATCTGGTCGGTCAGTGAGACGCCCCCTAAGAAGGTTCATGAGATTACGCATACTGGCAGTCGCGTTGTTCTGTAGCGTCCTTCTGGCACAAGAAGGGCATCCAATGAAAGGCACCTGGCACGGCAATTTTGGAGCCAACGAAAAGGACCGCACGCCCATCACGCTCGTGATGGACTGGGACGGCAAGAACGTCACCGGCATCATGAATCCGGGCCTCCGGGTAGCCAAAATTGAGAAGGCCTCGCTCGACCCGTCGAACTGGATGTTCCATTTCGAGGCGGATTACAAGGATCGCGCCGGAACCACATCGCACCTCGTGGTGGATGCCAAGATTAAGGACGTCACGAATCCGCGCCGTCAACTGGTGGGAACCTTCACGCAAGGCACCCTAAAAGGCGACTTCAAAGCAGCTCGCGACAATTAGGCTCGGGACCTGAGCAGCTAGCCAATGTCGAATGAGGCAGGCTCCAAGATAATTTATCGCGGGACGCAGGAATCAGCGGCCATGTTGGCAAACGTCAAGCGAGCGATGGCGATCACGGCCAAACTCAACCGTTTGACGTTCAACGATGCCGACGAAATTCGGGCCTTGTTCAGCGAACTCATCGGCAAGCAAGTAGACGACAGCTTTTTGCTGATCCCGCCGTTCTATACCGCCGGCGGCGACGAAATCCGCGTTGGACGGAATGTCTTCGTCAATCAGAACTGCACCTTCTACGACCTTGGCGGGCTCGACATAGCGGACGATGTGATGATTGGGCCGAACGTCAGCATCCTCACGGCGAGCCATCCCCTGGAACCTTCTCAGCGACGCACGGCCACCATCGGGAAGCCCATCGTGATTGAGAGAAACGTCTGGATCGCAGCCGCCGCAACCATTATCGGAGGCGTAACGGTAGGCGAAAACTCGGTTGTGGCCGCCGGTTCGGTAGTTACCAAGAACGTTCCCCCGAATACCCTGGTCGGCGGAAATCCGGCGAAGATCATTCGATCCATTGGCGACTGAGGCGAGCCTGGGATAGCGGTCGGAACTGACACGTCGAAACTGTGCCAAACGGCCTATAGCTATAGGACTTTTCCGCCGTAATTAGAACATGACAGTATCCAGTGGCGCTGCCAAGATGAAGTGCCTCGACCCAATCACTTCCATCGGCCCCCCGACCTCAGTCACAGTTCTGGAAATCGACGACCGCCAAGTGACGATCAAGGTCGACAGACCGTACATTCCGCGAACCGGCGTGCAGGTCCTCTTCGACCACCAGGTCATTCTCGGGACCATTACGGCAAGCACGTTAACCGACGACGGGCACACCATCCAGGTTGCTCGCACGACGCTTTAGGGTAGCCTCGATCTTTGCCCCTTAATGCGGAGTTCTGAATGCACCATTACAACTAGAGGGGCTGGGTCAAAAGTTAGCTTGAGTTTTTGACTCATCCTCCACTACAATACATTCGAATGCTGACGGTTAACATACCAGAGCAAGCTAGGGCACTTCTTGAGCGATTGGCGACGATGCCTGAAGAGCATTTCGAGGCGCTCAGATCGGCTCTCAGTGCAGCAAGTCCCAACTTAAGGCTGAATATATTCAACAGGCAAGTCAAAAGCCTTCTGTCCGGGAAGGCCCCTGAATTGTCGGACCTAGTGGGTGTAATCACGGGTCTGAGTCGTTCGCCCAGAGATGAATCTGTTGGTGTTAATGAATTGGCAGCGAGTGTCGCTGCGGAGGTTCTAAAGAATAAGGCTTCTGGCAACCCCGATCCCAATCCGGGCTCAGTACTCCTAGTAGCGCGACTGGTGATCCTACTGGGCATTCAGTCTCTCAAGTTGTGGGCTAAGGCAAGTAATGTTCAGCATCAGTACGGCGAGATTTTCGCAGATGCGCGTATAATAAGCGACATACGACCCGTTTTTGAGCCTGAGGGAACAACTCCCATGGGAGCCATGGTTGTCCACAACCTTAAGATGAGCTCGACAGACGGGCGTGGTGAACTCCGCGAGCGGTTTTTTGCTCTCGACAGTGCCGACTTAGATATTTTGCAAGCAGTTATTCAAAGAGCAAAGGATAAGACAGCAAGCCTAGATCAGATTATCGAGAGATCAAATTTAACGTACTTTCATTCAGAATGAGGGCGCACAAATGCAATGCGCGTATATGCCAAGAAACGATTCTTATGACTATCGGGTCGAACCAGTACGGTATCGAGTCAACAAGTTTGACTTTGGAGATGCTTTCTTGGTTTCTTCAAGGGCAGCAATAGCTTTCGAGATTCACCACATTCCGCGATCTGTAGTAATCGAAGCTAACATGAGGCCTGTCTGGTCCCCAGAGAGCTTCTTCGCAACCAAGACGATTGAGCAATTGCTCTCTGAGCAGGGCATTCAGCCTATTTCCGACATCAGTAGTCTTTCCGGGGCAATTCCCGATGAGGATGTTGACGACTTTATCGCAGATATGCGTCGTGGTCGCGATTGATTAATTCATGACTGCGATCCTAGTCGACACCGACGTGTATTCATACATAACCTCAAGTAACCCCAAAAGAGGAATTCCTTACAAAAGGCACCTAGACGGGCATAGCCTGGCGCTCTCCTTCATCACAGTTGGTGAGCAGTACGCAGGGTACTTGAAAGCGATTGCAAAGAAGAAGTGGCCTGAAATGAGGCTACAAAAACTTGAAGCCGAACTTCGAAACGTCGCGATCGTTCCGTACGATATTGAGGTATGTAAGGTCTACGGGGACATCAAGGCCACAGTTGAAGCCAATGGTGTCACAGTACAACCCAACGATTTATGGATCGCAGCCTGCGCTAAGCGACATTCCCTGACGTTGGTGACAAACAATAGGAAGCACTTCGCCCCTATTCCTGGTCTGACCATCATTTCTGAAGCCCCAGGAAGCTAAATCGTCAACCAACAATTAGCCCCGTCCTTCGGTTACCTAAACGGTAATTGGTGTTCGTCTGCGCAAGGCATGTCGCAATTGGAAGCTCTGCAAACGAAGTTCAATATTATATTATGCCTTGTAGAGCATCACTTCCGTGGATTTGATGACGACCATCACTTTGTCGCCCTTCTACAGCTGTAATTGTTCGGCACTGCGGCGCGTGATCACGCTCTCAATCTGACTCCTGCCGATCTTGACCACCGCGTGCGCCATGATGTCGCCCAGCGTCACCTCGGCCACTTTCCCCCTCCAGTTGATCGCGTGCGGAGATCGCCTTGCCCCCTGCTTAGCCGAAGGTGAAAACGAATACCTCCACGTCCGTATCCAGGAAGCGAGCAATGCCATCGGACGATCTTGCCATATGGATTGGCCTTGGACGATCCTTCCCCCCGCAACTGTCGCCAACCCGCTAAAATAGTGGACGTGACGGTATGCCAGCCCAAAGAGGTAAAAATGCTACAACGTTCCATGTTGATCACTTTTCTAGCACCGCTTGCGCTGTGCGCGGCGAGCATGCCGAATCCCGCAGTCGACGAACAGCCCGTTAGGAAAACGGAAACAGCCGTCTTCGCTGGTGGATGCTTCTGGGGTGTCGAAGCCGCATTGGAAGGACTGAAGGGCGTGACCAACGCCGTTTCCGGCTACAGCGGCGGAAGCAAGGCGAATGCGGATTACGATCTGGTCAGCACCGGCACCACGGGCCACGCGGAATCCGTCCAGGTGACCTTTGACCCGTCGCAGATCACCTACGGGCAACTACTCAAAGTCTTCTTCTCCTTTCACGATCCGACGGAGTTGAATCGTCAGGGTCCGGACTCTGGCACGCAGTACCGCTCGGCGCTGTTCTATTCCGGCGAAGAACAGAAGCGCATTGCGGAAGCGTATATCCAGCAGTTGACCGCAGCGAAAGCATATTCCAAGCCGATCGTAACCAAGGTCACCCCCCTTCAGGCCTTTTATCCGGCAGAAGAACATCACCAGGATTTCATCAAGCGCAATCCGCGCCAGGCCTACGTGGTACAGGAAGATCTTCCCAAACTGGCTAAGCTTCGCAAGGATTTCCCAACGATGCTGAAGGAGAACAAGAAATGACCGTCAAAGTTCCGCAACGCCGTTCATTCATGAAGTCGATCGTGGGCTTCATTCCTGCTGCTTTTTTGCCTACCGCATTTTTGGTGCGTGCAACAGCCGCCGTGAAAACCGTAAAGATCGCCCAGTTTAACGCCTTGGGCGTGCGCACCAGCGTGTCAGATCTAGAAAAGGTCGCGAAACCGGAAGGGGAGTGGAAGAAACAGCTGACGCCGGAGCAATTCGAAATCACCCGGCACGCAGACACCGAACGTCCCGGCAGCGGTAAATACGCGAACAATCACGCAGACGGCCTGTATTCCTGCATCTGCTGCAATACGACTTTGTTCGATTCCAAGACAAAGTTTGAATCGGGCACAGGTTGGCCTAGCTTCTGGCAGCCGCTCGCCAAAGAAAATGTAACGGTCCACAAAGACACATCGCTCGGGATGGTTCGGGAAGAAGTCCTCTGCACGCGCTGCGACGCCCATCTGGGACACCTGTTTGACGATGGCCCGGCGCCAACACATCTGCGCTATTGCATGAACTCAGGTGCCATGAACTTCTCCGCCAGGCCGAAACGATAACAGCGGACGCTTCGCTGCACCACTCGCTGCACCACATGGACTCAGGCTCGCCTAACCCACTACATCGGGTCGTCGTCATCGGCGGAGGCTTCGCTGGCTTAAGCGCGGTTCGTGCGCTGCGATCTGCTCCGGTTGAGATCACGCTCATCGATCGCAGGAATTTTCACCTGTTCCAGCCGCTGCTGTACCAGGTGGCGACCGGCTCACTTTCACCGGGCGATATCTCCAGCCCTTTGCGCTCCGTGTTCAGCCACCAGCGCAATGTCCGGGTTCTGATGGGCGCGGCGGCGAGCATAAATCCGCAACGTCGGCTGGTAATGCTTTCGGACGGAGCAAACGTAGAATACGACAGCCTGATCGTCGCCACCGGTTCTGGCACGTCCTACTTCGGACATGACGAATGGCGGGAGCACGCGCAGTGCCTGAAGAGCATTGAGGATGCCACCGAAATGCGCCGCCGCATCTTCACGGCGTTTGAGAATGCGGAGAGCGAAACAGCCAGCGGGGTCTCACCCTGGCTGACGTTCGTGATCGTGGGTGGCGGTGCCACAGGAGTGGAACTTGCCGGCGCTCTGAGTGAAATTGCGCACAAGACTTTGAAAGACGATTTCCGCCGAATCCGGCCGGAGCAGGCGCAGTTGATCCTGGTCGACCAAGGACCCCGCATTTTGTCCGCATTCTCCGACCGCATCGCACACAAAGCAGCGCAGGCTTTGTCCAAGCTGGGCGTCCAGGTGCGTTGCGGCGTCCGGGTGAATTCTATCGACGCAGACGGGGTCGATTTGCGCGACGCAGACGAAAATACCTCGCGAATCGCATCGAAAACCGTTCTGTGGGCAGGCGGCGTGGCCGTCGTCCCGATCGTTCGTCAATTGGTGGCGGCGCTAGCGGCCCCCACGGACCCGGAGGGCCGTTTCCTGACCGACCCCAAGGGCCGCATCCTCGTCAACCCGGATTTGACCATACCCGACCATCCGGAAATCTTCGTCACCGGCGACGTTGCGGCGCTCAAGCACGTGGACGGAAGTTGGCTGCCGGGCGTGGCGCAGGTGGCTCTGCAACAGGGCAAGTACGCCGGAGGGGTGATCCACCGGCGGCGGACAGGGCAAGCGCCCGCTGGGCCGTTTGTCTATTCGGATCTGGGAGACATGGCGGTGATCGGGCGTGCGTCCGCCGTCGCAAAGTTGTTTGGAGTGGAGGTATGGGGTTGGCCGGCCTGGATCGTGTGGCTGTTCATCCATCTTATGAATCTCGTGGAGTTTCAAAGCCGCGTGGTGGTGCTGATCCGGTGGGCGTTTCAATATCTGACCTTCAGCCGTGGCGCGAGGCTGATTACCGGGGAAGACGGCAGCAAGGGGAATAGCGCCTAGGGCACACCCTGCCGAAAGGCATGCAAATTTAGCGTCTACCCCGCTTGACTCCGAGCACCTGGACGATAACAATAGAAGACCATGGGAATTACCAGACGTATTACGAAATGGTCGCTTGTCCAGCTGGCACTAGCGGCACCGATCATTGCCCTGGCACTTGTAGTGCCGATGAGTGCCCAGGAGGGCCATCCGCTAAAGGGATCCTGGATCGGAGTATGGGAAGGCAACACCGTACTTGGCAACGACGTGCTGATGATCATGAATTGGGACGGTAAGAATATCACGGGTATCATCAATCCGGGCACCGACAATATCAAGATCGGCACGGCGACCTTGGAGCCGAAAGGCTGGAAAGTGCACATTGAGGCCGACGCCAAGACCAAGACGGGAGCACCCCTGCACTTAGTCATTGATGGCGCGATCAAGACCGTAGAACTGCCGTCGCGTTCCGTGGTTGGAACCTGGACCGGCGGAGCAGCCAAGGGTAAGTTCGAGATCCACAGGCAATAGGCGCTATGCAAAATCTACTTAAGAAAAGTGTGGTCGCAGGTGCGCTGACGTTGGGTCTGTTCTTTTGCGGCACTGCCGCCTGGGCCCACCATGCGGTCGCAGCCAAGTTCGACACCAGTAAATCGGTCGAGATGTCGGGCCTCGTGACATACGTGGACTGGAGAAATCCTCAAGCCCACGTGTTCATGAACGTCAAGGATGCCAAGGGCGTTATCAAGAATTGGGCCGTTGAGTTGGAAAGCCCCAGCATTCTTGAAATGGACGGCTGGAACCACGAGACCTTGCGCCCTGGCGACAAGATCATTGTGAAGGGCGGCATCGCCCGCGACGGTACGCGCCAAATCTGGGGTGACAGTGTCCGTTTTGCGGGAACCGGACTGCCGGTTTTCACTGCCAAGCTGGAGATTACGAAAACTCCTTTGGCCGCACGGCCCGCGCCCCGTTGGCCCGATGGGCATCCGGCGCTAGGCGCATTGCCAGGGACCGCCGACGGTTATTGGACCAGCCCGAGCAAGACGGCCCTTGTGGAAGATGGCGTCAACGTGAAGATGGATCAATATGGGCAGTTGGCAAACGTAGCAGCGGATGCGGCGAAGGTAGCCCCGATGCAACCGTGGGCGCTGGAACTGTATCTGAACCGGCAGAACCGGATGCTGCGCGACGACCCGATGTTTATCAATTGTAAGCCGCCGGGCGGTGTTCGCCAGTTCCAATCGCGCCTGGGCTTTCAGATGATGGAAGATCTGGCGCACAAGCGAATCTTCGTACTTCTGGGAAGCGGCAACCACAACTACAACATCATATATTTAGATGGACGCAAACAGGTAGGGCTGCAGGGTGGGGATGACGACAACCCGCTGTACTACGGTCGTTCGGTCGGTAAGTGGGAAGGCGATACGCTGGTGGTGGACACCAAAGACTTCAACGAAGATTTTTGGTTCACGGAGGGCGGATTGCCGCATTCCGATCAGTTGCACTTGATTGAGCGGTTTACCCGGACCGACTTTGACACATTAAAGTATCAGGTCCAAATCGACGATCCGGGAGCGTACACTAGAACTTGGTCGGCCAGTTGGACGTTAAAGTGGAACGGCGGCGGGACTTTGCCTTCGTTCTTTTGTCAGAATAATAGACAGTAAGGAGACATAATTTTATGAAGAAACTGATCGTTTCCGGATTGGCGCTAGCGGGGTTGCTCACGGTCCCGCAACTAGCGAGCGCCCACCACTCGTTCGCCGCTGAGTTTGATTCGAAGAAGCCGGTTCAATTTGAAGGAATCGTCACCAAGGTGGAGTGGACCAATCCCCACGTTTGGATTTACTTCAACGTGAAGGGCGCGGATGGCAAAGTAACCAATTGGGGCGCGGAGATGGGTCCCCCGCACGGTCTGCAGGGCGGCGGTTGGCGTCGTGAGACGTTGAAGATCGGCGATCAGATCAAAGTGGATGGTTCGCTGGCCAAGAACGGGGCGAATCGGCTGAATGCCAAGACGATCACGCTGGCGTCCACCGGTGGCAAGCCTGGGCAAAGGCTAGATGCCGCGTCCAGCCAGGGTAAGGACGGGAAATAGACAATGCGGATGCATGGCCTGGTCTTCGCTGTAGCTGCGGCTATGGCCATGACTGTAGCAGTAGTGTACCCTGTGGGCGCACAACCACCCCAAGGGGACAGAGTGCAGAATCCGGGCGCTGCTGCCGCCAAGGGTGGCGGTAAAGGCGGAGGCAGGGGTGCTAAGGGCCCAGCCGCGCCGGCCGCTCCAACGCCTCGCGACGCCAACGGAAAAGTGATATTCGGCGGCGAAGTTGCGGGAAAGAACGGCGTTTGGACGCCCGGGATCGGCATCAATGAAGCTGCCGCCCCGATCGCAACCGTGCCGTTTCAACCGTGGGCGAAGGCCGTGTATGACGAACGTCAGGTCAATGAGTTGGAACCGCACACACGCTGCAAAGCGTCGGGTGTGGCTCGCCAGTTCATGACGCCTTACGGCGTGGAATTCGTCGACCTGAAGGAACTGCAACGGGTCTTCATTTTCGATATTGGCGGCCCCCATACATT
>JBDTUY010000145.1:0-9992 GCA_040007495.1 Acidobacteriota bacterium
GTAAGCCGTACCGCTCATGCGCGCGTCTGAGATGCGAACCACGTCGGTGATCCCGCGCTCCAACAGCTTCGGCGGTAGAGGCATGTTGCCGACCTCCGGCATCCCGGGATAGCCCACCGGTCCCGCGCCCTTCATCACCATCACCGAGTTCTCGTCCACTTCCAAATTCGGATCGTCGATCCGCGCCTTGAAGTCCTCGATGCTCTCAAACACTACCGCTTTGCCGCGATGCTTCATCAAACGTGGCGTGGCAGCCGACGGCTTCACAACCGCTCCATTGGGAGCAAGATTCCCGCGCACCACCGCGAGCCCCGCATTCTCACGAATCGGCTTAGCAAGCTCGCGGATCACTTCGCGATTCCAGCAGGGAGCGTCCGCCGTATTCTCACCCATCGTCTTCCCATTCACGGTCATGGCATCGCGATGAATAAGATCGCCCAGTTCGCGCACCACCGCCGGCACGCCTCCCGCATAATAGAAGTCCTCCATCAGGAATCGACCCGATGGCATCAGATCCACCAACAGCGGCAACTCATGTCCGATGCGATCAAAATCCTCCAACGTCAGCGGCACACCCACGCGCCCCGCAATCGCGAGCATGTGCAGCACAAAATTACTCGACCCGCCAACCGCGGCGTTCACCTTGATCGCATTCTCAAACGCCTTGCGCGTCAGGATCTGCGATAGCTTCACGTCCTCGCGGACCATCTCCACAATGCGCCGTCCCGCCATATGCGCCAGAACATTGCGGCGCGAATCCACGGCGGGTATCGCCGCGTTCTGCGGCAGCCCCACTCCCAAAGCCTCCACCATGCAAGCCATGGTCGACGCCGTACCCATCGACATGCAATGCCCCGCCGACCGCGACTGGCACTGTTCCGCCTCAAAGAAATCGGCAGGCTGCATCTTACCCGCGCGAACATCTTCGCTCATCTGCCAAACCGACGTCCCGGACCCGAGCGTCTGCCCCTGAAACCGTCCATTCAACATCGGCCCGCCAGAAACAACAATGGCCGGAAGATCGCAGCTAGCCGCGCCCATCAACAGCGACGGCGTGGTCTTATCGCAGCCGCACAACAGCACAACGCCATCAATCGGATTCCCGCGAATCGATTCCTCCACATCCATGCTTGCCAGGTTGCGGAACAGCATCGCTGTAGGACGAATGTTGGTCTCGCCCAAGCTCATCACCGGGAACTCAAGCGGAAAACCGCCCGCCTCCCACACGCCGCGCTTCACGCGATCCGCGATCCCGCGCAAATGCGCGTTGCAAGGCGTCAGTTCGCTAAACGTGTTGCAGATGCCGATCACCGGCCGTCCGTCAAACGCATCAGATGGAAAGCCCTGGTTCTTCATCCAGGAACGATGAATGAATCCGTCGCGGTCGGCCAAGCCGAACCAATGAGTGGAGCGTAGTTTTTTATCGGTCAAAATGGGTTCCTCAATCGAGTGAGCTACAAGGCCAAATACTAGAGTGATACAAGTGAGGTCCGGTTTGCACCTGTCACAAAACCGGCTGTTAGCGAACAAGTTCAACCTCACGAAATGGCGAACTAGATCTCCAGAGTTTCTCGGCCCCAGCTGACGTCCTAGTATTATGTGCTACGATTGGCTTAGTAAATGGCCTACGAACTGGTCCACAAAACGCTCCACAGGGTCGACAACCCGACTCTATCTCTGGCTCCTGGAGGGCGCATTGTGTTCAACGCTGCGGCATGCCGAATCGTCTACGAACAAAACATTAAGTCGGTCCATCTGCTCTGGGATAGCCGCAATTTACGGCTAGCTATCAAGACAGCGCCTAAAACGGATAAGGACTCGTTCACGATTTCTCTTGACAGAGAACTCAAATCGGGAAGCTTGCGGGCAACAGCCTTCATCCGGAGCATTCAATGGAACGCAAAGATAAGAGTTGCACTGGAGACGTTGTGGAACCAGAAAGAACATATGTTCGAGGTCACGCTCCCGGAGGAGCATTTAGGAATACGCGAAGGATCGGGGAATGAGCGAAAAAGAAAAGCCTAAATCTGACATCGAAGACGTCATGAAAGCGGAAACGAGACGTGGGCGCAGACCAATCGATATTGAAGAAAAACGCAAACGGGCCGCTCGCCTGCGCGAGATGAACAATCTGCTCAAGATCGAAACTGAAGAGGAGTTTCTCGCCGCTATGCGCGCTTTCGGGCCGCCCGAGGATTCTGAGGAGTTCCAGGCCGCGCTTCGGGTTTGGCGTGGCGGTCCCGGATCTTAGCCACGACTGCCTCAAACGCTTCGATCTTAGTCGCTCGCTCCGTAGTTGGAAGAGTGTCCCAATGACCTTCGAGTATGTCGGACAGGGCTTTGGCTGCAGACGCTAAATCACGCTTTCCAGGCATACCTACAGTTTAACGCTAACAAGCTACATTTGCATTCATGCCCTCCGACCCCAACCAACTACCCCTGATCGAATTTGAAAACGTCTCCGTCATGCGAGGCGAAACCATAGCGCTTCACGACATCAACCTCCGCATCGGCGTAGGCGAGCACGTCGCCATCCTGGGGCCCAACGGCTGCGGTAAATCGACCCTGATCAAAGCCATCACGCGCGAATGCTATCCGCTGATCCGCGACAACACCGTGCTCCAGATCATGGGTCGCGACCGCTGGAATGTGGTCGAGCTTCGCAGCATGTTGGGCATCGTCTCCAGCGACCTGATGACCGCCTGCACCCGCGACTTCACCGGCATGGACATCGCTCTGTCCGGCTTCTTTTCCAGCGTCGGCATCTGGCCTTATCAGGAAGTCACCGACGAGATGCGCTCGCGTGCCGACGAGGCTCTTGCCATGCTTGAGATCTCGCACTTGGCCGACCGCTGGACCGATGAGATGTCGTCGGGTGAAGCTCGCCGCGTGCTGCTCGCACGGGCATTGGTCCATCAGCCGCAAACCTTGATCCTGGACGAACCCTCCACCGCGCTCGATCTATTCGCACAACACGAACTACGCGAAATCCTCAGGAAACTGGCCGCAAAAGGCATCGGCATTGTGATGGTGACGCACCATCTGTCCGACCTGATCCCAGAAATCGACCGCGTAGTTCTGATGTCCGCAGGCCGCATCTCAGCCGACGGCCCAAAACGCGAAGTCCTCACAGCGGAGCGCCTCTCCACGCTATTCGGCCTAACCTTGGACCTGACTGAGCGCGACGGCTACTACAACCTTTGGTAGTCGGAATGGAAGGCGGGACGCACGTCCCGCGCGGAGGCACTCGCCTCCGCTACGGCACCACACAGCTAAAATTCGTAGCCTCATTCGTACTACCCGTGCCGCTATATTTCGCGACCTTCGGATAAGCGCACAACGGGCGCGTGCGATCCACCGCGCCTCCGGGACCCGGAGCCGAATGCGACGCGACCATCGTGTCCGGCGTCTTGCTGTGCTCTACCCACTGCTCCAATTGCGTGACCGCGTCAAACACATTCGGACCATCGCCGCCGTTGCAATGCTGCATGCCGGGGACCATGTACAGTTTCAGTTCATCCGCAGTCTTAGCCGCGCCGCCCGCCTTCTGCATCACGTTGTTGTAGTAGTTGATCGAATTGCCGGGAGCGATCAACTGGTCGCTCCAGCCGTGATACATCAACAGCTTTCCGCCATGGGAGAAATACTTCGATAGATCGGGGCTGGTGGAGTTGAGCGAAAAAGCCTCAGCCAACTTGTCAGCCTTCGTGATGTCCGCATCAAAGTTCAACGTCATCGGGTTCCAGTTTTCGTCCTCAAACACAAGGTATCGGAACGTGTCCGCCGCAACATCGGCAGTCTTGCGACCACCCAGAATGGTCCACACCAGTTCGCTACCCGGCTCGATGGGAGGAAACACCTCAGCCTTGGTGCGAGGATTGATCGCTGGCGAATAAATCATCTTCGCAGCGGCCACCTGCGGAGCCGTCAAGCATCCCGTTGTCATCGTCGCCGAGCACTGGATCGTCGCCGGATCGAACTTGCACTTCTTCGGATTATCGATCACCCCATCTGTCACGCCGTCCAATGCATCGCAAGCTTTCAACGCCCCAGCGTGCAGCGTCTGCAGATCTTTCGTATCCAGAAAACTCTCCGGCGTCTTGTTCACCGCCTGATTGATCCAGATGGACCACGCATGTAGATGGATGAAGTAATTCGCGGGTGCGCCCGCGATGATTCCGTCGAAATCGTTCGGATACTTCTGCGCCTCGGTCACCCCTTGCCGACCACCGGTCGAACACCCAACCCAATACGAATACCGAGCAGGACTCGCATACAACGCCCGGATCAATTCCTTCGACTTCAGCACCATCTCATGCACCGATCGATACGAGTAATCGGTCAATTTCTCGGGATGATCCAATAGAAATGTTCCGCGCCCGCCAACATGCCCCGTATCTGTGGAACTCGTAGCGTAACCGCGCTCCAGCGCTGTCCCCATCGCGTTATAAGTGATCGTGCCTGCCCAACCGCCATTGCCTACCGCTTGATACTTGCCGTTCCAGTTGGCGGGCTGCGGGAACCAGATCTCAACCTTGATATCGGAATCTTTCGATGGTGTCAGCGTTGCTGTCACGCGGCAGAACTCCGGCAGATTCGCGTAAGGATTCGGGCCCTTCCCGTTGCCTTTCCCGCCGCCTTTTGCCCCATCCGGTGGAATCGCGCCCTTCGCAGCAGCTCCCGCAGGGGGAGCCGCAGCAGGCACTTCAAAGGCGCCCGGGGCGACCATCTTAGCGGACGTGATCGTTGCGTTCTCCAATTTCACTGTGGCCAGACTCTCGCAAGTGGCCGCCATAACCGGCACCGCGGCCGTCAAAGCAAACAAGGCAGGAATGTAACTCCGCATAACGAAACTCCTCCACGTGGAACGTATCCGCTAAAGTCTATCATTGCTATTGCATTGCGATTGCTTGGCGATGACCACGTTTTACGTTGCTATCCGCTACTTTGTAGGGGAGGCCGGGTTACAGTAGGCTGTGTCTGCCAACTTGCTCCCCTGCCTTCGTCTACGCCCCATCGCACTTGCCACGACCCTAATGCTGTTTGCTGGTGGCGCTCTTGCCCAAGTCTCCAGCAATGCATCACTCAATGGCGTCTATTATTTTCTTCACACCATGCTGATCGCGGCCACCGGAGCAACCGTGACCGACACGCGATCCGGCTCCGGCACCTTAACCTTCGATGGCGCGGGTGGTTTCACCGTCTCGGGACAGCAGTTGATCGGCACCACAGCAGCCACTTCGCTAACTGGCACTGGCAGCTATACGGTGAAGCCCGGCGGATTCATCACACTGTCGAATCCGTTGCTCACCGGCGCGAGCATCAATGCGCGCCTGGCGACTGGCGCCGTAGTCGGATCGTCTACTGAGGCAGCGGGCGGCATCTATGACCTATTCATCGCCATTCCGAAATCCACCGCATTACTTTCGAACACAACCCTGACCGGCGCCTATTGGGTCTCGAGCCTCGAATTCCCCAACGGTGGAACGGCTAATATTCGCGAGACCAATTTCAAGCTGACGGCGAACGGAGCGGGAGCATTTGCCGAAACATCTGTCATCGGAGAAGCGCATAACTTGAGCGATCGCTTGCTCACCCAGACCGTCTCGCCCATCACCTATTCCGTCGCGCCAGCAGCCACCGGCACGCTCAACTTCCCGACGGCCTCTGGCTTGACGACGACCACCCAGCTGATTGCGGGAACGAAAAATATTTATGTATCGCAAGACGGCAGCTTCTTTATCGGCGGCTCCTCCGACCCAGGCGGACACGGGATCGTAGTCGGCGTGAAGGCCTTCGCCAGTGGCGCCACCAATGCCAGTTGGAAAGGCTTCTATTCAACTGCAGGTTTGCGTTTCGATGCAAACCGGTCTCGCCTTTCCGGAGTCATAGGCGGTGTAAACGCGATCACGCAAGGTGCCGTGTGGGGACGTCGCACCCATCAATCCGACGGGTTGTTCGACGCCTCAACGCTCGCAACCTATTCGATCGGAGCCGATGGCTCGGGCCAATTCACCTCCACCACCGGCCACGTGGACATAGCCGCGACCAGCGAAACCTTCGTCACAACGGGTGTCGATACCTTGGATTCTTCCACCTATGAACTTTCCTTCGGCATGCGGCTGCCCCCGCAATCCGGTCCCGCGTTATTCCTGAATCCACAGGGTGCGTTAAACGCAGCCACCTTCGCGCCGCCCGGATCGCCGATCGCTCCCGGTAGCGTTCTGACCTTGTTCGGAACCGGCTTCGGTACCCAATCGCTCTCCTCCCCCATCCCGTTCCAAACCACCTTGGGCGGAGTCGTGGTGAAGATCAACGGCGTCGCGGCACCCATCTTTGCGCTAACGCCAACGCAGCTTAGCGTCATCGTGCCGTTCAGCACCGCGGGACCGGCACCCGCCAGCGTCTCTGTGACCGTGAACACTGCCGTATCAAACTCGATTGAGATCCCCGTGGCGACCACGGCTCCCGGCATCTTCACCTTGACGCAGAATGGTCTGGGCGACGCAGCCGTTCGGCATGCGAATTTCACCATCGTGAATGGCAGCAGTCCTGCCGCTCCCGAAGAGGTGGTGCTGCTCTACATGAGTGGCCTCGGCGCCGTGAGTCCGACCGTAACGGACGGTTCAGCCGCTCCCAGCAAGGCGCCCTTTGCGATCGTCTCCTCGCCTTACGTGGTAACTCTCGGCGGCATATCGTGTGAGGTGCAGTTCGCAGGCCTGGCACCCGGATTTGCAGGCCTGTATCAGTTGAACATCAAACTCCCCAAGGGCATCCCTTCGGGGACCTATGGTCTAGCCGTGCAAACTCCGGACGGCTTCACTGACATGGTGAATCTGCAAGTAGTCGCGCCATAGCTGCGCAACGCCATCACCCTATCAACAGGTCCTTCGAAGATAGAATTGTCGTGATGAACTTGTAGCTGTTGCTGGCCACATACCTCGGGTCCTGCTTCACAATCGCCATGAACTCGCGATGTCCGGCGCATGCTCGGCCAACCAGGCAGCCGGCGCTAGCATTGCCGATATTGTTCGGACTCATGTCGTAGCCCCAGTGCTGATTCACCCCGAAGCTATTGCCCGTATCAATGATGTCTCCGGCTCGCACATAATCGCGATTGCCATCGCGGCACACGCTGATTGTGCCCCGTTGCACCAATGCTTCATGCGCGCCCGGACGTCCTAAATCGTGCATTCCCACGCACCACGCCTTATATTGCCCGAATTGAATGCGCGCCGCTCCCTCGGGATTCAAAGGATGTTGCGTATAGTAAGTGCCGGGCTCCGTCGTCGCATCCCAACGTCCAAGCATCACTGGCACACCCGACCGATGGCTCAACACCAGACGCACATCATTGAACTGATTCGGCGTGTTGGCGTTCGGCCTGCCGTCCGGATTCATACCTTCGATGTAGATCAGGTTGGTCCAACCCGGCGCGCGATTCAACCAATATCCGCGCGCCTCCATCGTGCGCCAGATCCGGCCTGCCAAGCCCGAGTTTGCCGCGACAGGAAACAGTTTCGTGGGATCTGCTTCCATCAACAGCTTCGCAATCTGCGGAGTAATCGACACGACCGGCTCTCCAATCGGCAGTGAGTTCCTCACAGCCGCGAGAAAGGTTCGTAACGCTAAGAGCGACACAGGCCCAAAGTCTCCATCTGCCGGAGGGTCTAGCAGTCCCACACGCGCGAGCTCGACCTGCAAATCCTGCACAAGCTCCCGATCGGCGGGAAGCATCGAAAATGAAACCGGTGAGACGAGATCTTTCAGCAGCATAGCGGGAACCTAGGACCCGCCCGCATTCTGCCATTGATGGCCCGAGTTCCAGGTCGAAGGCCATCCGATCGCACCACGGATGGTCGTTTATGTTCTATAAGATCTCGTCCTGTCCTCGTGCGGGTTTCCGCTGTTCTGCGAAATTTGATGCGCCGTCCAGGACACCCATCGCGCCCCGTTCCTCCTGCCGCTAGAATAGGGGCGGAGGAAGTGAATGTCACCGGAGTCTAAGTCAGACCAGAAGGTCCGAGTAGCCTCAACAGCGATCCTGCTGTTCTGCCTGACGTCCCTTCTGCCGACTCCGCCTGCCCAGGCGGCGGGACTGGCCGTCCAGCGGCTCTCCCTGCATCAGTATGAGGATGGCCCGCTGATCGGTGCCTCCTATGACTACTTGCCCGGCGAGATCGTCTGGTTCACGGGCCGCGTCACCGGCTATCAGCGCGAGAAACACGCCAATGCCGACGGCAAAGGCGAAGATGAACGCGTTCGCCTGGCTTGGACCATTCGCATTACGGACCCGGCAGGCGTCTTGCTGGAAGCCCCGCGCACCGGTCGCGTCGAGACCACCCTATTGGCCGAGGATAAAAATTGGATCGCAAAATTCGGACTCAGCTTCGTCGTGCCGGAGTTTGCACCCAAAGGGGCATACCGCATCTGCGCGACCATCAAAGATGAGATCGCAAAACAGGAGATCGCCGAAAACATTCCATTCCATGTACGCGCCGATGACCTGCCAACGGCCACCAGTTTGGCGTTGCTGAATTTCCGCTTCCTGGCTCATGAAGACGACCGCTTCGGAATCCAACCAGTCGTATATCACCGCGGCGACACCCTATTCACGCGCTTCGACATCGTCGGCTATTCTTTTTCCGACAAGAATCGGTTCGCGGTTGAATACGGCATCACGGTCCTTGGACCAGAGGGGGAAGGCGATGCCGCAACCGGCAAGCCGCGCGTGTTGCTTGCGCAGCCCAACGCGGCGCAGGAAGCGCAGGAATCTTTCTATCCACAGCGAAGGGTACCGGCAGGCTTCCGTCTAACGCTGGATGCAGACGCGCCCTTGGGTGTCCAGACGATGGTCGTGACGGTTCGAGACACGCTGAACGGAAAAACGCAGGATTTTCGCGAGACGTTTGAAGTCAAATAGCCCCATTCCGCTAGGCCGCCGGATATATCCACGCATCCGTCGCAACGATAAATTTCATTCATATAACTCCTTACGACGTAACGATTATCGCGCACAGCGCGTCTCTCCCATCGGAACCACCGTCTGGTCCAGTAAACGTTGCAATCAAACAAGGAGAGAGCACATGAGCGATTTCGCAGTTCGCATCGACACGGCGAAATTGGACGCCAAACAAGCCGCGGCTGTTTCCGCCGCAATGCAACGCGCCGTCCTGGCTGAACTGGGCAGACTCGCCCTGGGACATCCCGCGTCACCCGCAGGCGCGATCACGTTCCATCCTGAAAGGCGCGGGATCCGGCTGCGCAACTTGAAAGATCTTCAGGACATCAAGGCTCCTCAGGTGTTGGGTGTGCAAGCTCGCCAAGATAAGCCCTCATTATGAGCGTGGAGCAAATTAACGTCCGTGAACCGATTCAAATCCGCGATTCGGACTTGACCGGGTCCAGTTTCTCTAATGTGAAACTTGGGAACGCTCGATTTGAGAACGTCAACTTACAGCAGTCCTTGTTTCACGACGTGAATCTGACTGGGGCGGCGTTCTCCGACGTGAACCTAACCAATGTTGCGATTGCCGACGCGAACGTGACCGGGTCCAGTTTCTCCAACGCGAAACTCGCGAGCGCTCGCTTTGAGAACGTCAACTTGCAGCAGTCCTTGTTTCACGACGTGAATCTGACTGGAGCGGCGTTCTCCGACGTGAACCTAACAAATGTTGCGATTGCCGACGCGAATCTGACTGGCATGACGATCAATGGCGTGTTGGTGTCGGATTTATTCGGAGCATACGAGAATCGCGGCAAGTAGGAGCGCTGGGTTGGCCAGAGAGTTGGGCGCAGCGATGATACGATGTTGGGAGCCTAAAAGGTCGGCCACGGTATGCGCCGAGCCAGAACGCACGCCCAGATTCGCAACGGTGCAGGGCTGAGAGTTTGAAGAACACCAAGTTGAGTAGAGATACAAAGCATGCGTAAAGTACTATCAATCACGCTAGCCCTGGTTGCCGCGTTTGGCATCCTGGCAGCGCAAAACA
>JBDTUY010000146.1:0-9985 GCA_040007495.1 Acidobacteriota bacterium
AACAGGACCAGCAACGCTAAGAATGCCGCGATACCGGCCAGAACACTCCATATTCCGTACCCTGCAATGATCTCGAACATACAAGTCTCCTTTGGTTATTTGTTAGTTTGCACACGACCAGACGCGACGCGGCCCCAGCGGGCGGCATGTGATTGGTCGAATCTACAAAAAGTGGTGGTCTAAATCCCGGCCTGCAGGATCGACGAGTGGAAGGAAGAACGCGCGCCCAACAGTCCGCCCAATTTGTAGCAGTTTGTTTGCATTGCGTTCACGATTTGCAAGTATACGGAATTGGCGGGGAAATACAAGAGGGACGGCCTGTAACTTGATGAAAGCAGTCATGAAATAATCTGAAACGCTGGAATGTGTCGCATTCTCGACGACGCGAGATGCGCGAACCCTGCGTTTGGATTCAGGAATCGAGCGACAGGCCTGCGGTTTGATGTGGCGCGCGATTCATCGAGCACGGGGGCTTCAGCCTCCCAACAAGGGTCGTTGCGAGCTTGAAGTCTATGCAAGCCGAAGCCCTCGCCACATCGTGGAGACTACTTATCGAAACAAATTCTTAACCAAAAACCACACGTTAGCCGGGCGCTCCGCCAGCCGACGCATGAAGTAGCGATACCATTGCGTCCCGTACGGCACGTAGACGCGAACATGGAAGCCTTGACGAACCAGATCCCGCTGCAAATCGCGGCGAACTCCGTGCAGCATTTCAAACTCGAAGCGATCCGGTGGAATATTGCGTTCCCGAACGTGCTTCAGAATATGCTCAATCATCGCTGGATCGTGCGTGCCCAACGCGGGATGCGTCCCATGATCCAGCAGCTTCGTCGCCAGAGCCATGTACGCCTTATCGACATCCGCCTTCAATGGCAGCGCGACCGTGGCTGGTTCAATGTACGCGCCCTTACACAACCGCACCATCACCCGAGCCTCATTCAACCGCTCAATATCCTTCGGCGTGCGATACAGGTAGGCTTGAATCGCAACCAGAATGCAGCCTGTTTCGCGTCCCACGGCCTCCGCGATACGAATCGTAGTCTCGGTGTAGCGCGTATCCTCCATATCGATCTCAACCCGGCTGCCGATTTCGCCGGCCCGCGCCGCCAGCGTGCTTAGATGCTCCACCGCCGCCGCTTCTGAAATGTCCAGACCTAGCGCGGTCAGCTTGAGAGAAATAGTGGTCGGCAGCTTGTGCTCCGCGATCCGGTTCAGCATCTCCAGATACGCATCGCGAGCAGCTACGCCCTCCGCCAGATTGGTGATATTTTCACCCAGATGATCGGCGGTCGTGAAGATTCCCTCCGCAGCTAGTTCACGGCACACAGCAAGCTCATCCTCAGCGCTCTCGCCCGCGATGAATCGCCGAGTTAGCTTGCGCGCCATCGGACTCTGCTCCATCCATCGCCTGAGGCCGGGTCGTTGGGAGAGATAGAGGAAGAAGGATCGTGTCATCGAGAATGCTCCCTACTGGGGAAGCTCTATCGTAGGATCCTGCACGCGGTCGGCCATTTGTGGAGGCCTGGGCGCTACATCGATATGCTGCGGTCCAACGACCTCGGCTGAGCCGCCCACTCCTAGATCCCGCATCTTGCGAACCGACGGCAGCAGGCGCGAATCCCACGACGACGCAGACTTGTTGTAAGCCTCCACAGCGCGTCCCAAATACCGGCCAGACTCGGCGTAAAGATCTCCAAACACCCGAACCCGCTCGTGAAACTCACCAGCGATGCGTCGCAGTTCCTCGGCATTCTTTGCCAGACGTTCCTGCTGCCAGCCGTACGCTACGCCTTTCAACACGCTGACCAAGGTAACCGGCGTCGCAATCAACACGCGCTTTGCTAAAGCGACATCCAGCAGATCCGGACGCCGCTCCAATGCCGCGCTCAGGAAATGCTCACCCGCCAGGAATAGCACGACCATCTCCGGGGTCGACTGCGCAGGAAACTGCGTCCAATATTCCCGGCTGGCTAATTCCGCCACGTGCCGCGCGAGTTGTTGCACGTGCCGATCCAGCGCAGCGTTCTTAGCCGCAGCATCAACAGCGCTCTCCGCATCCAGATAACCCGACAACGGAGCTTTCGCATCCACCGCGATCGTGCGATTCCCCGGCAGCTTGACCAACATGTCCGGACGTTTGCTGTTTTCCGATACCTGTTCCGAAAAGTCGCAATGTGGCGACATTCCCGATAACTCCGCGACCCGACGCAGAGTCAGTTCGCCCCAGCGGCCTCTCGAATTCGGACCACGCAACGCCTGCGATAAACTGACAGTCTCCCGGCCCAACGATGCTAACCGGGCGTCCAAACCGCCCATCATGTGCTGCCTCTGCGCCTCAAAGTCGCGCATTTGGGCTTCAATGCGCGAAAGTGTATCGGCCAAGGGCTTGGTCGCGTCCGACGCTGACCGCGCATCTGCCGATGCGACACGAGCCTCATCGGCCGCAGAGCGGGCACGGGACCACAGCAGCGTTAGTACTACTCCAAGGGCCAACGCTAAAACAATACCGACCACAAATGTTACAGGCATCATGGTTTCCTCTTAGTGTGGCATAAGGCGATTTGCGTAGGGGATCTGCACAGAACGACAAAATCGGTACCAATCAACGCAGCGTACCTGTTCGTGGCTAAAGCTTCGTTTCGCGCTTGACGATCAACGCTTGGGACCATGTGTCTCTCCAAGTATCAAAGTGAGAGAGAAATGGCCGCGCTTAGGAGGCGGAACGTGGGTTTGGCAAAACGGGTAATCCAGTGGATCGTGTTGGGCATATTGGTGCAAGTAGGCCTGTTCGCGCAGAACACCCAGGTCCGCGTGGGGTTATCGATGGAGGGTCCCATATTCTTGGTGGACGGTCAGCCCTTCACTGCCCCTCAAGTATTTTTCTGGCCCGTTGGCAGCACGCACACGGTTCAGTTTCTTCACAGCCAGGCCGACGACGGCAGTTCCCTCCCGTATCAAATCGATCCGTCGCGACAGATTCGCTGGTCCTTGAACAACGGGTGGGGCGCAAACCTGGATGCTCCGAATTTAAATGACAATCCCCTGGTAGCAGCGCCTGACTCTCGAACATTTCGAGTTACTCCAACACTGACCGATGTAAGCGGCTCCGTGGACAAGTTTTTCCTAGTACTGGTGCGTTTTGGAACGCCGTATCCTCCGGGAAATCCCTATCCGACGAACGACACATGCGGAGATATGCTTGTGTCTATCTCCGACCCGAGACGACAAGGCTTTATCTTGATTGATGGTGGGTGCTATCAAACCAACGCCGACTTGTGGCTCACGCCGGGGACTCACGACATCAGGGGTTTCGGCTACATTGGCTACGCTTACAACGGATCCAACGTCGGATTTCAGTCCGAGATCAAACCCACCGATGCGACGTTTGAGGCTAAGTTTCAGGGTGTTCTTCTCCCCCAATTCATCCTATCCAAGCGCATCAATTTCAGAACCGACACGGCAGGCATGCAGATCTTGGTGGATCGCGCTCCAATCACTCCCACGCCGGTAGACCCGAATATTTCGGCGGAATTCCCCAACCAGAACGCCGCCTGCACCCCGACCGGCGCTGCATTGCCTGTGAGCGCTCCGGCTGGCACGCCACCCTATTGCAATGGCGACTTCGATTTCCTCCCCGGCTCGCAACATCAAATCGGAGCAGCCGCATGGCAGACCGACATCGCCGGTAGACGCTACGTGATTGATAGTTTCAGCAACGGAACCCCGATCAACGGTATTTTGATCGCCGGCACGGACACTTCAAAAATCGATACGGTTACGGCCCACTTCGTCGACGGCTTGGTCGCCAACTTTGTCACGATACCCGGAGGCATGAGTCTCGGCTTCGATGGGCAAACGGCCACCTCGACCAATACGTTCGGCTTGACGCCCGGATCGGGAACCTTTAACTGGACCTCGAATTCCTACGGCTTCATCTGGGGACGGGGACACACGCACACGATCTCCGCGCCTGCGGTTCAGACCGACGCGCAGGGCCGCAAGTGGAAATTCGTGAAATGGTCCGACGGCGGCAACCCAACTCACGATGTGATCATCCAAGGTGACATCGCAACCGGCTTCACCGACACCGCATACTTCGTCGAATTAGGTCAGGTTCAGGTCACCAGTACACCTCCCGGCATGACGGTCAAGGTCAACGGCGCGAACTGCGTCACCCCCTGCACTTATGACACCGACCCCGGCAGCAAACTGCAACTGTCGGCACCCAAGCAGGTCCTACTGGGAGCCACCGCTCGCCGCGACCTGAGTTCCTGGTCCGGATCCCCCAGCGGGGTTAGCGACGTCTCCGTTACGGTGAATGACAACGTTCAAGTAATCAACGCGTCCTACCTCACCTCCTATTTGTTCCAGGCGGATACCGATCCAGGGGGCGCAGCTACGTTCAACTTCAACCCCACGAGTCCCGATGGATTCTTCCTGGAAGGCACTCCGGTTCAGGTCACCATATCTCCGAACAAAGGCTTCAAGTTTCTACGGTGGGCCGGAGACCTCTCTGGTACGCTGTCCCCCGGAAGATTGACCGCTGACGCGCCGCACGCCATCGTCGCGGTGATGTCCAAGGTCGCCATCATCAACCCGGCTGGCATCCAAACCGCCGCCGGTGACAATGCGGACCACGCAGTTAGCCCAGGCTCCATCATGACGATTTATGGCGATGGCCTCTCGGATGTAACGGCGGTGGGTCCCTCCAATCCCTTGGCGCAAACCGTAGGCGACGTGTACGTGACGATCGGCGATCAAATCCTGCCATTAATCTTCGTATCACCCCAGCAGATCAACGCGCAGGTGCCTTCTAATCTGGGGGATGGAACGTACACGGTCGTCGTCCATGCAACCGGAAAGCCGGATGTATCCGGCACGATGAAGGTGCAGCGGGATGCCCCGGGCGTGTTCGTAAATTACTCCGGTGACGGCAAACCCTTCATAGCCGCGCTCCACCAGGACGGTACCGGTATCTCGCCGTCCAGCCCGGTCATTCGAGGGGAGACCATCACTCTGTTCGCCACCGGCCTTGGACCTTACAACCATTCGGTGCCGGACGGATTCCCCATACCCGCGCAGCCAACCTTCGGAGTCTTGGACAGTGTGTCGGTCTACATCGGCCAGCCACCAACCGCCGCAGACCCGACCGCAGCGAACCCGACCACAGCAGACCCAACCGCCGCGACGCCTCCAGCACCAACCGACCAGGCAACTGCTCCGGCAGTCGACGATTCCACGGCGCAAACGGCGGCAGTCCAACCAGCTGCGACTACGCCCGCTCCGGTTCTGCGCCAGCCGACCTTTGTTGGCGGCATCGCCGGTATGACTGGCATCTCAATGGTTCAGGTCAAGATAGACAGCGCTTTACCAACGGGCAATCTCCTGGACCTCTACCTGAGCGTGGGGAGTAACGGTGCACAGAGCAACCACGTGCCTCTACCCGTCCAGTAGGCCCAAACACCAGCTGCCTACCCGATTGAAACAATTGGCTTTCAAACTAATAGAAACCCCTTGACACCCTGACACGTCAGGATCACTATTAACAGTGAGGGAATCTAAAATGCGCGAAACTCTGCCTCTTGCCTTGATTGCGATTACCGCCAGCCTTAGTTGGGGACAGAGCGCGATCGCGGCCCGCGCCGGAATGATCCACTACGCAGAGGGTGCCGTGAACCTCGACGGTCAAACTCTGTCCTCTGATCCCTCCGACCTTCAGGAGTTCAAGTTTGTCAATGAAGGCGAAACCCTCAACACAACCCGTGGCCGGGCGGAAATCTTGCTCAACCCGGGCAGCTTCCTGAGGGTATCGGAAAACAGCTCTGTTCGTCTAATATCCTCCACTTTGGAGGACACCCGTATTCAACTTGTTACCGGCAAAGCTCTCATAGAAGTCTCGGAATTCAACAAGGACAACCTCATAGTGGTCCAAGTTGGTGACGTTTATGTTCGGCTACAGAAGCATGGACTGTACCAGTTTTCCGTCGGTCCCGCCCGTGTGCGCGTATACGATGGTGAAGCGTCCATCTCGGGTTCAGGGAGTGATTCCACGACGGATGGTGTTCGAGTAAGAAAAGGCAATGAAGCTGCCCTCGAAGGGACCGCCGTCCAGATCGCGACAATCCAGCCGACAAAATTTGATCGCGAAGAAACCGACGCGCTCTATCGTTGGAGTGCACGGAGAGACCGGGTCCTGGCCCAGGTAAACCAAAGCTCCGCATTGCTGGCGTCCAGCAACGGTTACAGAAGCCAGGGAGGATTGTCCTCCTGGGCTTGGAATCCGTCCTACGGTATGTACACTTTTCTGCCAGGCAACGGGTACGGTTATAGTCCGTTTGATGGCATTCAATACTACAGCCCAGTGACGATCGTTTATTTGACTCAGTCTCCGGTCTCAATCAACCAGACTTCTGATAACAACCTTGGCCGCCTCACGCCCGCGAACAGCACAGCCACGGCCACTGCCACGGATACTTCCCCCTCTATTCCTATTCGCTCATCAGCCCCAGTTAGCGCGGCTCCGGTTTCAGCGGAACCAGCCACGGGCGGGCGTAAACGCTAGCTATTTCCTCGCCTTCGCTCGCGGAGTCAGAACTCTTCTACCGTGAGTTCCAGGCCTTCGCCACTTCGCTCTACATAGACCACGGAGTCCGCAGGCACCTCTCCGGCCTCCACCATCGCGGCCAGCGGCTGCATCACCATTCGGAGGATGACGCGTTTTAATTCGCGCGCTCCAAACTCTGAACTGGTTCCCTTCTCCAGTAGCAGCTTCCGAGCCTCTGGCTTAATCTCCACTCCGAACGACTCTTCTTCCAGGCGCTCGTGAATATGCCGCTCCAGCGCTACAATCTGCTGATCCAGGATGATCTCCATCGTCGCAGCGTCCAAAGCCTGATAGGTGATCACCGCATCGATTCGGTTCACAAACTCGGGCGAGAATTTGCGCTTTACCGCGCCCCAGCCGATATTCTGCAATTTCTTCAATCCATTGCCCGTCGAAACCGGTGACATAGCCTCGAAGCCGAAATCCGGCGCGATCAATTTACGCATGGCCTCCGCGCCCAGATTGCTGGTCATAAAGATCATCGACCGCTCGAAGTTCACGCTGGTGTTATCGCCCAAACGAAGCGTGGCTTTATCCAACACACCCAGCAGTAGCCGAGTCATACTCGGCGCAGCTTTCTCGATCTCATCAAACAATACCAGCGACAAATTCGACGATTCGCTGGTAACACAGTTCAGTTTCTGCTGCGTGATAATCGGCTGCGTCTCGCGGTGCCCCAGATAGCCCGGAGGCGCACCGATCAGCTTGGCAACCTCATGCTCCATTTGGAACTCTCCACAGTCCACCATGTTGCGCTCGCTGCCATGCAGCACTTCGGCCAGCGCTTCCACCGTTCGCGTCTTGCCGGTCCCCGTGGGACCCAGCAACAGAAACACACCCACGGGCCTGCCATACGGAGCCAGTCCAGCGCGATGCATCCGCACATACGGCACAATTTCAGTCATCGCCTGGGGTTGGCCAATGACACGGGCGGAAAGCTGTTCCAGTAGGTCGCCTCCACGGGAAGAACCAAAACCGTGACGAGGTGGGCGGATCGGAGTCGGGGGTATACGCACGATGTGGGAGCAAGCCTCCTTGCATCTGCGATTATCTAGGAGAGTTCTTGCAGAGGAGCAAGACTCAAACCTCTAATGCGCTGTCTTCAGGCACATTACGTTTGTCCAGCTCTCGTCCAGCGCACACCGTTCGGATGATACTCAAGGAACCTCGCGCTGGTCAGCGGGCGTATAATCACTCATAGGAGCAACTCGTGGCCAGCACACCAACCCGGCTGATGACCGTCGCGGAATTCGAGGCAATCCCGAATCCCCCCGGTGCGCGCTACGAACTCCACCACGGAGAACTGGTCGAAGTGGGCTATCCCAAACATCGTCACGTCCGCATACAACGCCAACTTCGCCGCTTGCTCGAAGAAGCAACGGATGAAACCGGTGTGGTCCACACCGAGATGCCCTACCGTCCTCTGCCAGAGAACGAATGTTGGGGAGCCGACGTCGCCTATCTGTCCAAAGCCCGCTGGGACCTGATTGGCGAATATCTTGACGGCGTTCCCGACCTGGTAGTTGAAGTGTTATCGCCATCCAACACTGCGAGCGAGATGCTCGACAAGCGGCAATTATGCCTTGAGCATGGCGCGAAGGAATTCTGGATCGTGGACCCGGATCGCCGACAAGTGGAAGTGTCCACGCCTGACGGACGAGTGGTCCCATACAAGATCGGCCAGAGGATTCCATTGCGGATCATTGGCTCGGGTACCACAAGTCTCTCTGTAGAAGAGATCTTCGCGTAGAGCGACGCTCTAATAAGTCTCAGGCAAAAATCAACCTGCGTCCCTTAGGCTCCGGGACTGGATCGCCAAATTCCTGGGCCGTTTCGATCCATAACCGGATCGCCTCTCGGGCTTCCGCCAGCGCTAATTCCTGTGTAGCGCCGTGGGCCGCGCACCCTGCCAACTCAGGCACTTCAGCTATAAATGCTTGATCATCAGAACTCCAATAGAGGATGATCTCGTATTTAGTTGTGGTCTCAGGATTCGTCATGAAAGATCCCTCCTAGTCGGTTCCGCACTATCGCCGCCCTCACTTGCTTGACCTGATACGGTTTTGCTTGGCCACCATCACGTTGCAAGTTGATTCGTTCTTCCACGCCATGCCTTCTAAATAGGTGATGGCTCCCCTTGACTCGACAATCGAATCCAAGCGACTCTAGCAGCTCACACAAATCGTCAAAACGGACGGATGCGTCCGCAACGCCACTTAAGACTCGCCGGAGTGTCTTCTGGGCTCCCAATGCCGCTATTGTACCCCGGTCAATTCAAGTCGAGCCACGATCTTCTCCGCCGCCGTCCCATCTCCATAAGGATTATGAATCCGCGACCGGCGCTCGTAATCCGCCGCGTCTTCCAGCAATGCCCGAGCCTCCGCCACGATTCGATCCGGGTCGGTCCCGACCAATCGCGCCGTGCCTGCAGTCACAGCCTCTGGACGCTCCGTGTTCTCGCGCATTACGAGGACGGGCTTGCCCAACGACGGAGCTTCCTCCTGCACGCCCCCCGAATCAGTCAATAGGAAATGCGCCCGCCGCATCATATCCACAAAGGACACGTAATCCAACGGTTCGATCAAGTGTACGTTCGATAAGCCGCCGAGTTTGCTACGCACCGGACCAGTCACATTCGGATTCGGATGCACGGGATACACGATCTCGACATCGTCACGTTGCGCCAACCGAGCCAGCGCCTCGCAGACACCTTCGAATCCAGCACCGAAGCTTTCGCGCCGATGGCCAGTGACCAGGATCAGCTTCTTCGCAGGGTTCACCGTGATTGCGGTTACGGGAGGCTGCAATCTGCCGCTCTCCAACGCGTCCCGAATCTCCAGCACCGCATCGATCCCCGTATTCCCCGTAACAACGATGCTGCGTTCGTCCACCCCTTCGCGACGCAGGTTATCCGCCGAGACATTGGTCGGCGCAAAATGCAGAGCCGTCATGCGACCCACCAGCACGCGGTTCATCTCTTCCGGAAATGGCGACCGGGGATCGCCCGTGCGTAAGCCCGCTTCAATGTGACCCACCGCAACGCCTGAATAGAATGCCGCCAGCGCTCCGCAAAACGCGGTGGTCGTGTCGCCTTGCACCAGCACCCAATCTGGACGCTCCTGCGCGATCACAGGTTCGAGCGCTGCAATGATGCGGGAGGTTGATTGATGCAGGCTCTGCCCCGGCTGCATCAGATTCAGGTCGTAATCAGGCTGGATCGAAAACACTTCCAGCACTTGATCCAATAAGGACCGATGCTGCGCCGTGACGGCGATGCTTACGTGAAATTGTTGGGGCTGTTGACGCAGCCGCCGGATGACCGGAGCGAGCTTGATCGCCTCCGGCCGTGTCCCAAACACGAGTAGGACTCGAAGCAAA
>JBDTUY010000147.1:0-9978 GCA_040007495.1 Acidobacteriota bacterium
CTCGCACGTCGTCAGCAGGTCGTACATGGTCGCAGTCTTGTCGATGCACATGAGCACGAGCGGCGGCTCGAGGCTGAGCGAGCAGAAGGCGCTCACCGTCATTCCATGGGATGCGCCTTCACGGTCGCGGGCTCCGGTAGTTGCCCGGCCAACACGAGGATCCTTCGCGATGGGCTGATTTCTTGCAGGCTTCGCTTTAGTCGTCTTCGCTGCTACTTCATCGATGGATTCGGGGCTGAAGTCGAGTTCGGATTCCTCGTCTTCGTCTTCATCCTCGTCATCTTCATCCTCGTCATCTTCATCCTCTTGTTCGTCGTCCTCGTCACCATCTTCCAGTTCGTCATCTTCATCGTCCTCATCGTCTTCGTTGAGTTCGATGATTAGATCGTCCAGGTCCGAGTCCTCGTCCAATTCTTCGTCTGCGAGTTCATCGGGCTCGTCCAGCGCGTCCACTTCCAGTTCGTCGTCCGCATCCAATTCCGGGGCAGACTTGAAAATGGCGGGCGGTAACGACTTCTGCTCTCCAGCTTCTTCGATCGACTCTACCGGCTCCACTTCCACCGCTGGCTTGCGAACGGGTTTGCCAACAGGCGGGACCAAAACTCTGGACTTCTCTTCGGCGGATGGTTGGGATTTGCGAGCGGACATTCCGGCTCGGTAGCCGCCACCTTCGCGGGAGACAAAGTTGGACCTCTTCGGTGCGGGAGCTTCCACCGGCTCGGCGATGTGCGCACCGCGCAGGATCTCGTCCACCACATCGATCACGGCCTTCATTGCTCTCACGTCGTGCACGCGAATCAGATGCGCGCCATTCAGGATAGCCGCTGTCACCGCAGCTGCCGTTGCGAATTCGTTTAGCTCAGGCGTCGTATCCCCGATGATGTGCCCAAGGAAGTGCTTGCGTGAAGGCCCGATCATCAACGGCAGATCCATACGGATGAAGCCGCCCAATTGCGCGATGATCTCGGCGTTCTGTTCCTTGCGCTTGCCGAAGCCCAGACCCGGGTCAACCACAATCCGCTTGCGGTCCATACCGACCAGTACCGCGCGATGCACAGCAGCGCTCAACTCTTCTACGATCACGCCGACCGGATTCTTCAGCGGAGGCAGTTTTGCCCACGAATCCGGTGTGCCACGCATGTGATTCAGGATCAGTCCTGCGTCTCCGTTGACGGCGGCTCGCGCCAACTCGGGATCGAAAGTCAGGGCACTCGGGTCATTGATGATGGACGCGCCAAGCTCCAACGCCTTGGTTGCTACCGCTGCTTTATAGGTATCCACAGCCAGCGGAATGCTGATCTTGCCCTTTAAACGCTTGAGGACTGGCACCAGTCGGCGCAGCTCTTCGGCTTCAGAGATCCGCACGGAACCGGGTCGGGTGGACTCGGCTCCGACTTCCAAGATGTCGGCTCCAGCATCTTCCAACTCCATCGCGTGCGCGAACGCGCGATCCGGATCGAGGTACTGGCCTCCATCGGAAAACGAATCAGGGGTGACGTTCAGGACCCCCACGATGAGCGTACGCTCACCAAGGGAAATGATCTGATCGCGGACTTTCCATTCAAAACGCTTACGAGCCATGAACTTCAAGCGTAACAGTTCAGCGGCTGAAGCACTCCGATTGTTTATGGGAGGTTTGGATCAGTCAGCCACTGTTTGGCCAGCGCCGCTGCGTCGGCCGTGGCGAGATCGACGGCGGCGCGATGGGATTCGACGCCGTCCAATGAAAATACGGCGACCACCCCGTCCGGAGTTGGCACCATCTCCATACGCTTGGTTTTCGCGTCCAAACGTAGGTTCTCTCCAATCCATGCGAATTGCACCAGCACGCGCTGTGCGTGGCCGATGGCTCGGCATTCGGTCAGCAGTTGGGATGTGAACTCAGAACTGCGTAGGTCATCGGCATGCGGAGCGCGAGCTAAAGCGGCCGTACGTTCCGTGTCGCGTTGTTCCCGATCTCGCTGGACTTTTTCTGGATCTTTTTCTTCCAAACGCTCCAGTGCATTCAGATTATTTTCTAAGTTGTCGAGGTAGCTCATGCGGTTGGGAGATGGGCAACGGTCCGGTTTCTTCGTACTATTCGGGACCGTCGTAATTACTAGTGTAGTGTGTCAGCGTAAGGGCTTTATAGTTGTTGTCGAATGCGACCCTTAGGCGCTGCGCCAGATGTTGGCCGCAGACTCCGGAGTGAAAATTACGCTTCCAGGCGTGAGGCCAAGAACTGGTGCGCTTCGGCCAACTCTTCTTTGCTGACGACATGCGGCTTGCCGGGGTAGATGCGTAGTTCCACATCCGCGCCAAGTTCGCGGAACACTCTGGCCGTTTCCCGCGAACGCGATTCTTCGATCCATTCATCCACGTCGCTGCCGGTGATGAAGATGCTCGTGCCCTTGAGCGACCGGCCGTCGGCAGTCTTCCAAATGGTCTCCGGAGGTCCCATCAGGCATCCACTGAAAATCACCAACGCCGCGACTTTGGCTGGGTAGCGCAATGCGAATTCGGAGGCGATGCATGCACCCTGTGAGAAGCCGACTATGAAAATCTGCTCCGGCCCGAGGCGGCCGTTTTCGCTCGCGTCCGACATCAACCAGTGAACGCGCTCTACGGCTCGGGTTAATTGCGGCTCGTTGGATTCGAGCGGCTCCATGTAGCGGCCCGGGTACCACAAACCTCGATCCGCATAGGGAGCGAGCCAGCGGACGTTGCCGATATCCAGAGGCCCCGCTAAATCGAGCATTTCCTGCTTAGTCCGGGATCGCCCATGCAGCAGGATGCCAGCGTAGTCGGCCGAGCCGCGCGGTTGACCTGCCTCGCGCAAACGTACGATGCGTGAATTGGATCGCGCGGGGACGGTCTGCACCGGATTCAGTGGATTGCCAGTGGTAGCCAAACTACTAGTGTAAGGCGTGGCGTGCGGAACGCGCTGATAGCCACATCGCGTTGAGAATCGGATATCATCATTAGCGGTCCCAAACAAACGATCCGCGCTCTGACCACAAGGATTTGCTCATGAAAGACTTACTCACGAAACGCACCATTCTGCTGTTCTCGTTCGCGGCTCTGGCTGCGTATCCGATGTCCGCTGCTTCTTGTGAAAGTCTACTGATGTTGAAGCTGCCGTCTGCGACCGTGACAGTAGCCGAAGCGGTAGGGGCCGGGGCCTTTGCGCTTCCCGTGGCTGCCAACGGGAAGGGGAAGGGCAAGGGTGCCGCTGCAAACTATTCGGACCTGCCGGGCTTCTGCCGCGTGCGCGTGGTCTCCAAGCCGAGCAGCGATTCCAACATCAACATCGAATACTGGCTGCCGGTGGGCGCATCGTGGAACGGCAATTTTCTTGGAACGGGTAATTCGGGATTTTCGGGCGCGATCTCCACCAGCGACTTGGTGGACGGCGTTCGTCGGCACTACGCGGTTGCCAGCACCGATACAGGCCACGAAGGCGGCAGCGCCAGCTTTGCCTTGAACCATCCAGAGAAGTTGATCGACTTCGCGTATCGCGCAGTGCATGAGATGACGGTGCTCGGCAAGCTGGTTTCCAAGGGGTACTACGAGTCGGATGTGCGGAAATCGTACTGGAATGGTTGCTCGGCAGGTGGTCGGCAAGGCCTGAAGGCGGTGCAAATGTATCCGGCGGATTTCGACGCCGTCGTTGCTGGTTCGCCAGGTGTGATGTGGACTGGACGTTCGACGCAAGCCGTTTGGATAGGGCAGCAGACGCATAAGGATGCGGAGAGCGCGTTGCCGCAGGCCAAGTTCGCGGTCGTGCATGCAGCGGTACTCGCGGCGTGTGACGCAAAAGATGGAGCGAAGGACGGCATCATCGACGATCCGCGTAAATGTAGCTTCGATCCCGCGACGATCCAATGCCAGACGGCAGCCGATGCGCCCGATTGCCTGACGGCTCCGCAGGTCGCCACCGTCAAGCGGATTTATTCCGATGTGAAGAATCCGCGAACTGGCGAAGTCTATTTCCCGGGGCATGAGCCGGGTAGCGAGAACGGCTGGAACACAATGGCGGGTGCGAACGTGTTCGGCACCGGCCCGGACCTGTTCAAGTACATCGTGTTCAACAACGCCGATTGGGACTACAAGACGTTGAACTACGATGCCGACATGACTGCCGCCATGAAGGCGGGCGCTGCCATGGACGCGATGGACCCCAAACTGAAGCCCTTTTATGATCGTGGCGGCAAGATCATTCAGTATCACGGCTGGGCCGATCCGCAGATCTCGCCGCGCAGCAGCGTGATGTATTACACCAAGGTCGCGGAAGCGAATGGCGGCATAGCGAAGGTGCAGCAGAATCACTTGCTGTACATGATTCCGGGCATGGCGCATTGCGGAGGAGGCGACGCGACGTCCACGTTCGACATGCTAAAGGCGATGGAAGCTTGGGTGGCTACCAATAAGGCTCCGGATCACATCGATGCGTCACGCACGCGCAATGGTCAGGTGGATCGTACTCGTCCGTTGTGCGCATATCCGGCAACGGCGCAATACAAGGGCTCGGGGTCGGTGGACGAGGCGGCGAATTTTAGCTGTAAGCAGCCATAAAGCTAGACATCTTGAGGTCGTTGTGGATCTCAAAAGAGACCAGATCCCAACTGAAATTGTCGAACGCGGCATGGAGGGCGACCTTCAGGCGGCGTGGCCCTTCAGTGCCGCTTGCTGAACAGTAGGTCTGAAGCCTTGCGCGGACTGAAGTCCACCCTCCGTCCGTTAACCCCTCGGTTAGCATACGTACCTTTGCTAGCCTGAGGTCATGGGAAGCCTTAGGCGATGGTTGCTGTTTGCGGCCATGGTTACGCCGTTACTAGCGCACCACTCGACCGCGCCCTACGACATGACCAAGGAGTTCACGGTTAGCGGAGTCGTGACCGAGTTTCGCTGGTCCAATCCACACTCTTCCATCCTTTTGGACGCCGCCGACGCTGAAGGTAAGACGCACCACTGGCTGCTGGAAGCTGAGGCTCTGAACCTGCTGCAGCGCAATGGATGGACGAAGCAATCGCTCAAAAAAGGTGACCAGATTTCTTGCATGGGGGCACGCGCCAAAGATCCCGCTACCTTCGCTATGAAGTGTTTTGTTGTGACGTTTCCCGATGGCCGCAAGCTGGTTGCGACCCCGACCAGTGTCCCGCACAAGTAGGTGTTAGGCGAGTTTGTTCCAGACGCCGGCAAGTTGCTGGTTCAGCACATCCGCTAACCTTGCCGCGAAGGCCGAGATTCGCCCACAGTGTTCTACGTGCCATACCGGCATTCCGGCGATCACATTGCCAGCCAGCAGAGGGCCAAGGATGAACAAGCCTTCCGTTGCCTCCATCCGATCGTTAACCTGCAGCCCGGTTCCGCTGGAGGTGGGCTTCACCAAGCCACCGGCGGTCAAGTGTCGCAGCAAGTGATCGGTTGGCAGGTCGGAGATCATGGCGAAGCCCGCACAGTTGACGATGACTCGCTGGCGGCGGGGTAACTGCCGAGTGTTGCCATGGTCCTCGTATTCGACTGCGGCACCCTCAGGGCTGAGGGAAACCACTCGCCGGAATCTCCCCCCGATAATCTGCAGCCGTGCTTGCGCGATCAGTTCAGTAGCGACATCCAAATACTCCGGTCCGGCACGGCGCTGCAGCCGTCCGACCGCCGTGCCCCACTTGGTCGCGAACTCCAATTGCTCCGCTGCGTTCAGGCGTTTGACCAGCGCATCGACCGCGACCGAGATCGGGGAGAGCATGTCGCAAGTCGTGAGCCCGCTGGCTTGACCGAGTTCGATATCGCGAGCCGCCGCTTCGTAGATCTGCCGCGCCGTGACCATATCCTGCTGTGCGAGCGCGTGCAAGGTTGCGGTATGGAACGGGATGGTATTGGCAGGGTCTTTGATGCGATCCGGAAGTTGGCCGCTGGGTGCCAAAATCGTGAACTGCACGTCTGGCCGCGCGATTTGTAACCGGTCATGGAGGACGTACAACAGGTCCATGGTACTGGCACCGGCACCAATCAGCAGGATCTCCGGCGACGCATCGGTAGAGCGAGTCAGGATCGCCTCAATGCGATCGATGGTGGCCGCAAGGCCAATCTCATAGGGATCTTCAATCAATAACGCGCCGTCGGTCGATACTCCGGCTGGGATAGAGAATCTCGCAGAGTTCGGTGGAGATCCCACCGCGAGCACTAATGCCGCCGCCTGCACCTTGCTGTCTGCAAGTTCGACTTCAAAGCCGTCGCCTTGCCGTGCGACACCGGTAACCCGCTGGCAAATCTGCTGAAACTCATAAGCCAGCTCCGCACCCGCCATCGCATTCTGAACTCTCTGGTTCATGTAGAGTCCAAATAAATAGCGCGGAAGGTATAAATCCTCCCAGCGGCCCGCTTCGATTTCCTGGTGATGCTTCTCTAGCCAACCTACGGAGAGTGCGCCTGGCTGATGCTGCCGGAATCCATCGAACATCCAATGTTTGTTGGCGTTCAACCAGGTGACGAACAACGCGCGCTCTGCGTCCGGAAGGAACTGGCGAAGAGCAGTGATCAGCAGCGATGTATAGCTGGAGCGGCCTGTATACGGCACGCCGCCCAGGCCATCCGGGCTTTGTTCAATGATCGCGATCCGTAGCTTGCGGTTACCAGGAGCTGGTCCTGAGGTCAGGCGCGACGCCAGTCCGAGCAAGGTGTAAAGCGTGGAAACACCACCGCCAATAAACACCAGGTCGAAGTTGTCGCCGCCTGCCGCAGTCTGGCTCATCTGTATCTGCCTACTACTTGCGCTGAAAAATCCGGCAGAATCTGGCCGCGCGAACCTGGTAGAATCCTGGCCGGATTGCCCACTGCGGTGACATGGTCGCCAATGTCATGCAGCACCACGGTGCCCGCGCCAATGGTGGACCATTTTCCGATTTTAACTTTAGGAATTACCATCGCACCCGTGCCGATATGCGTGCCTTCACCCACTTCGACATGGCCGCACAATGTCACATGCGGGGAGATGTGCGCAAAGTCGCCAATCACGTTGTCGTGGTCAATGCTGGCCGCTGTGTTCACCAAAACGTGCCGCCCGATTTTTGTATTGGGCTGAATGATCGCCCCGTGAAGGATCACTGTGCCTTCGCCCACTACCGCGGAAGCAGCGACGATTGCCGAAGTGTGGCACGCGATGCCGTAGCGAGTCTTCAGCATCTCCACCAATTCCGCACGTTCCGCGTTACGCCCAACACACAGCACCGTCGGATGATCCAAAGCGGGAAACCCGTCCACACCCACCAAACGTACTCCTGGCTTGACGTCTTGGTGCAATGGATGCCGGTTTTCCGGACGGTCGTCAAAGATGCCCTTTACGCCGATGCCCTGGCTGCGAAGCGCATCGATCACCACATGCGCGTGACCACCCGCGCCATAGATGTAGAACAACTGCTCTGGCCCGGTCACCGCGATTCGCCCTTCCCAATCCCCATTGCTAACATTATCGGTTGCTTCAGTGTCCATATTTATAGCAACTTACGGTCGCTCCCGGTTGTCCGTCGCGGTTGAGGCCACGGGCTTTTTATCCGGTTCCGTGCCAAAAAACTCTTCCATTGAAGCGTGCCCTTGTTTGGCGATGCCCGCCGCTGTGACAACCTTCCAAAATGTCAGCGCCAGAATCTTCAGATCCAGTCCCAGTGATCGGTGATCCACATACCAGACGTCGAGTTCGAGCTTACGAGACCACTCAATCTCATTGCGACCGTTCACCTGCGCCCAACCGGTAATGCCAGGAGGCACCGTATGGCGGCGAGCTTGTTCGACGGAATAGCGCGGCAGGTAGCGCACTTCCAGCGGGCGAGGACCTACCAGGCTCATATCGCCGGTCACTACCGTCCACAGCTGCGGCAGTTCATCCAGACTGAAGCGGCGCAGCACTTTACCGAATTCGGTCAGTCGATCTATCTCGATCAGCAGCTTTCCGTCTGGGCCGCGCGCATTGGTCATGGTGCGGAACTTCAGGCAGTCAAACGTGACCTCGCGATAACCGGGCCGGGGATGGCGAAAAATTACCGGACTGCCGAGTTTCCTTCGAACCAGGATCGCGACCATCGCCATCACGGGAGAGAGGACGATCAGCACGGAACCGGCGATCAGGATATCCAGCAGGCGCTTGGTAAAGCTGTAAACAGGGCGAGCTTCGTCTGTCATGCACCCGCCACCCTGTTCGCCACGGACATAGCTCCATTGTAGCGACTGAGGCGATGGACGGCCCCGTTTTTCCGCCGCAATCGGCAAGCTATTTGACCCTAGTCTGGTTGCGGAAACATAGGTTAATCTTGGGTAGCGTACGCTGAATTACGCTCACTTGAAACACTTTCCAGATGACTGAACCAATTCTACAAACGATGGACCAGGCGTCTATTGGGCAGCTTTATCGGCAGGAGCGCGACCGTGTTCTGGCTACCGTCATCCGCTTGATTGGCGATTTCGATCTGGCCGAAGAAATGACACAGGAAGCGTTCCTGGCTGCTCTGGCTCGCTGGCCCCAAGATGGCGTGCCTCAGAATCCACGGGCATGGTTGGTCAGTACCGCTCGCAACAAAGCCGTGGATCGCATTCGCAAGTCGCAGAGAGATCGGAAGGCGGGAGAGGAGCTCGCGTATCAGGTGTGGCCCGGCGTCTCCAAGGCGACGGAGGACACTCAGGGAGACATTGAAAACGAAGAGTCGTCTATCGGCGATGAACGCCTCCGCCTGATCTTCACCTGCTGCCATCCTGCCTTGGCGGTCGAATCGCAGATCGCGTTGACGCTTCGGACCCTCGGCGGCCTATCGACCGAGGAGATTGCCCGCGTGTTCTTGGTTCCGGTTCCGACCATGGCGCAGCGAATCGTTCGCGCGAAGAACAAGATCCGCGATACCGGCATTCCGTATCGCGTACCGCCCGCGCAGCTTCTATCTGAACGCGTGGAGGCAGTACTAGCCACGATGTATTTGATCTTCACGGAAGGCTACGCGGCTACTTCGGGCGAGGTGCTGGTGCGTGGCGAACTGTGCGCCGAAGCGATTCGCTTGTGCCGGTTGGTATGCGACCTGATCCCGGATGCGGCTGAGGCGAAAGGACTGTTGGCGTTGATGCTGTTGCATGATTCGCGCAGGAACGCCCGGACGAATCGGGATGGCGATCTCATCTCGCTGGAGGATCAGGATCGAGGTCTATGGGACCAGTCGCAGATTCGCGAAGGCTGTGATCTGACGCAGGCCGCGCTACGTATGTCGGCCCATTCACGCTATGCGATCGAAGCTGCGATTGCCGCCGTGCACGCGGAAGCTCCGGCTGCCAGCGGCACCGACTGGCGGCAGATCGTCGGGTTGTACGGGGTGCTGCGGCAGGTGCATCCATCGCCTGTTGTCGAACTGAATCGAGCCATCGCCGTTTCGATGCTGGAAGGTCCTGCTGCGGGCTTGGAATTGCTGACTGCATTGGAAGCGTCCGGTCAACTGCGCGATTCCCACCTGCTGCCCGGTGCCAAGGCGCACTTTCTTCGCCAGTTAGGTCGAACCCAAGACGCAAGAGCTTGCCTGCAGCAGGCCATTGCTTTGGCAGGTAATGCCCCAGAGCGCCGCTTTTTAGAGAAGCTTCTTTGAAAACAAGGGGGGCGGGACCCCAGTCCCGCTGCCAGCCCCTTTGGCGGGCTTGCATGCTATAGGTGCAGTCGAGCCAAGGGCTTCGACGCGGGACTGGGGTCCCACCCCCCTTCCGAATCTCTAGAAAATAATTTGGTCGACCTGTCGATTTCGTCCGGTTGCTTCGACTATCCAGTGAAAGACAACTCTTTGCGAAAGGAACCAACCCGATGAAGTACTTGCTATTGATCTATCAAGCCAAGGCGCCGGAGGAAATGCGCAAGGAGATTCCGGACATGTATGAGCAGTACGGAGCCTTCACCAAGAGCATTAAGGACAGCGGCCACTACCTGGGTGGCGATGCGCTTCGCCCCATTACCAGCGCGACCACTGTGCGCGTGCC
>JBDTUY010000148.1:0-9942 GCA_040007495.1 Acidobacteriota bacterium
GCAGGCGGCCAGCGTTTGCATCTGCGCCTGGCGATCGATTATTCCTCACGCAGCGCGCTGCTGTCTGCTGTGCAGAAGCTGGCGAGATCGGGAGGAGGCGGTGAAGCCTCATTCACCGAACAAGGCATGTGCAACCTGCTGGGTCCGGATGTAGATCTGCTGATTCGCACCAGTGGCGAACAGCGGCTCAGCGATTTTCTGTTGTGGGAATGTGCCTATGCGGAGATGGTCTTCACTTCGCGCATGTGGCCTGCCTTCACGTCGGACGATCTCGCGTCGGCGGTCGACACCTTCCATCGTCGCGACCGGCGCTTTGGTGCGGTAACAGTTGCGGAACCGGCTCGCCGCTCAGCATAGATAGATAGACCGCTCCCTATGGTCGCGGCTCTGTAAGTAGTAATCTCGTCGCGACAGTCTGTTACACTCGGCTCAACGAGTGATGAAACTTCTCTTTAAACTTGCCGCAGGTGCCGCCCTACTATTACTGGTGGGCGTGGCGTTAGTCTACTTTCTTGTCGACGCGAATACATTTCGTCCTGAGTTGGAATCCCGGCTGACAGCAGCACTTGGTCGTAAAGTAACACTCGGCGATCTCAGTCTCTCGCTGCTGCAAGGTGGTGTTACGGCCCACAAACTGTCGATTTCAGACGATCCTGCGTTCAGTTCAGCGCCCTTTCTGACGGCTTCGACATTGGACATCGGCGTGGACTTGTGGCCGTTGATTACCACTAAGCGCTTGAACGTCCGCGCGCTCACTGTGCATCAGCCGCAGATTGTGTTGCTGCAGACAGCCGACGGCAGGTGGAATTTTTCGACCATCGGATCGTCACCTGCTCCGGATGCTGCGGCTGGCAAAGCTACTGCGCCAAGTTCGACTCCGGACGCGCCATCTGCCAGTACGCCACTGGCGATCACCGTGAGCTTGCTTCGGATCACGGAAGGCGAAGTGTCGCTAGGTACCGTCCACTCCAAGCAGAAGCCGCAGGAGTTGAAAGATATCGATCTGGAGGTGAAGAACTTTGCTCCAACGGTGGCCTTCCCCGTGACGCTCAAAGCGTCCGTGGTCGGTGGAGGCGAGATCGCAATCGATGGAACGGTCGGTCCAATCGCACAGGCCTCGGCTTCGGATACGCCGTTCGATACGAAGATCAAGGTGACCGGATTGAATTTGGTCGGTTCGGGTTTCATCGAAGCGGACTCCGGTATTGGCGGTCTGATTTCGTTTGACGGAGGCCTGAAGTCGGACGGCACGCATATCGATATCGAAGGCACGACCAAGGCCGAAAAGGTGAAGTTGGCCAAGGGAGGCTCGCCCGCAAAACCCGATCTGACGGCGAATCTGAAGCTGCATCACGACATGTCGACCCGGCGCGGGGCGATTCTGCCGACATCCATCAGTTTTGGGGCTGCGAAGGGAACCTTCAACGGTACTTATAATCTGGCTGGCGAGCGGCCGGAAATCACGGCGGCGTTCAACGGCAAACAAATGCCTCTGCCGAATCTGGAAGCGTTCTTGCCTGCGTTGGATATCGTGCTGCCCACGGGAGCCACGCTTAAAGGCGGCGATCTGACGGCTGAGCTATCCGCCCACGGGCCTGTGAATCGACTGTTATCCACGGGTTCGATTACGATTTCGCACGCGACGGTTGCAAACTACGACCTGGGCGGCAAGCTTCGATTTGTCCAGCAGTTATCTGGCATTAAGTCCGAGGCTTCGACCCAATTTGAAACTGTGGGCGCAGACTTCGACCTGTCCGACAGCGGCACTACCATTCGAAATCTGCGGGTGATCGCGCCTTCCCTTGGAGACTTGACGGGGGCCGGTACTATCTCCGCGAGTCACCAACTGGATTTTGCAATGCAGGCAAAATTGAAAACCGGCGGGATGCTTGCTGCCATCATCGGACAGAGAAGCGACAATACCACGATTCCCTTCTTCATTCGTGGAACGTCTGCCAACCCCACGTTCAGCGCAGACCTGAAATCGGTCACGAATGAGAAACTACAGCAGGTGTTGAAGAATCCCGAAGGTGCGATCAAGAACGCCGAAGGGGCTGCGAAAACGGTACAAGGAATCGTGGACATCTTCCGCAAGCCCAGAGGCACTTCTAGCGATCAGCCAGCTCCGCAGACGAAGTAGGTCCTGCTTGGCAAGTATCGATGTGCCGTGGGTAAGCGCGCCACATCAGGATTTCCTTCCAAGGCAAGTACTGCGCACAGAAGCCCCATTTAACCCCATTGGCCCTAAATGTGCCAGTAGTAATGGGTGATGGTGAGCGAACTGCCAAAGACCCGTGACATCACCGACTCTGTGAGGCCCTTTTTCGAATGGTTTGGAGACTTTGGCCGATTCAATCTATCTGTTTTTCAGACTCTATTCCGTCGTCCGTTTGAATGGCAGGAGTTTCTGCGCCAAGTCGACTCTCTGGGAGCCAAATCGTTACCTTTGGTAGCACTCGCGGGAGCGGCCACGGGAGTGGTGTTGTCGCTGCACTCTCGCGCCAGTCTAGTACGCTTTGGCGCGAAGTCCCTCCTACCCGTCATGATCGTTTTTTCTGTGGTGAAGGAGATGGGTCCCATCATCACGGGCCTGGTACTGAGCGGAAGGATCGGGGCAGGCATCGGAGCTCAGTTAGGGTCCATGCGAGTGACTCAGCAGATTGATGCGATGGAGGTGTCGGCCGTGGACCCGTATAAGTTCCTGGCCTCGACTCGAATCCTGGCCTGCATCGTGGTATTGCCTCTTCTAACCCTGGTAGCGGACGCGTCTGGAATTCTGATGGGCTGGGTAGCCAACACGTTGTCGGAACCGATATCGTTACGGCTGTTTATGAACACAGGCTTGAAGGGCGTCACGTTCAGCGATGCCCTGCCCCCCACTTTCAAGACCGCGATATTCGGGCTGATCATCGGCTCCGTCTCTTGCTTTCAGGGGATGCAAACGAGGGGCGGAACGGAAGGCGTAGGGATTTCGGCTACTAGCTCCGTGGTGTTGTCGTCGCTATTCATCATCCTGGCGGATGTACTCCTGGTCCGCGTGATCAGCGTGATTTGGGGTTAGGGATATGGAAACGGAAGCCATAGCGGTGAAGCAAGTCCACAAGGCGTATGGCCAGCAACAGGTCTTGAAGGGCATCGATCTATCGGTCGGGGCTGGAGAGATTCTGTCCGTGCTGGGCAAAAGCGGTACGGGAAAGAGTGTGCTGCTCCGCCTATTGATTGGGTTGCAGAAGCCGGACTCTGGGTCGGTTGTGATCGCTGGCCAGGAGATTACCGGCTTGGATCGCGAGGCATTGAATACGGTCCGACGGCAGATCGGCTTCCTGTTTCAAGAAGCGGCTCTCTATGACTCGCTGACGATCGGACAGAATGTGGAGTTCCCTCTGCAACGGAATACCACGCTAAACCAGGGGGATCGCATCGCCAAAGTTCATGAATTGCTGACTAGCGTTGGGCTGGATGAACACATTGACAAGCTTCCGTCCGACATTTCAGGTGGGATGCGAAAACGCGCTGGCATCGCGCGCGCGTTGGCCTTGGACCCACAGATCGTCCTCTTCGACGAACCGACCGCGGGTCTGGACCCGATCACCGCTGCGGAGATTGGCAGATTGATTCAGACCATTCGAGATGAGCGCAACACGACATCGGTGGTAGTGACCCATGACATGCATGCGGCGCATTTCTTCTCGGATCGATTGGTAATGCTGAAGGAAGGCGGAATCCTGGCGGCGGGTACCTATGACGAACTATGCGAGAACCAAGATCCTTTTGTGAAGCAGTTTCTGAGCGACGCGGCGTGAGGATAATTTGATGTCTCAAAGTTTTAGAATCGGCCTGTTTCTAGTTGCAACACTGGCGATTTTGGCCTGTGGCGTGTTTCTGATCGGCAGCAAACAGTCGATGTTTCAGAGCACGTACCCTGTGAGCGCTGAGTTCCAGAATGTCGCAGGACTCAACAGCGGTGCGATTGTACGAGTGGGGGGGATTCCCAAAGGCTCCATCGAAGATATCCGGCTCCCAGGTCAGCCCGGCGGCAAAGTTGTGGTGCTGATGAATCTGGATAAGTCCACCAAGGGCGTCCTTCGAAATGACTCCGTCGCCGCCATCAAGTCTGAAGGCTTGCTAGGTGACAAGTACATTGAGATCTCCTTTGGGTCCGCCGCTGCGGAGCAATTGAAAGGCGGCGAGACGCTGGCGTCGCAACCGCCGCTGGATATCTCGGATCTGTTGGATAAGACCAATGGCATCCTCGACACCACGCAGGCAGCCTTGCAGAATATTCAAGGCGCCACGGTCAACATCAATGAGATCACGGCGAAGATCAACGGCGGGCAAGGCACCATGGGCGCTCTGGTCAACGATAAGACCATCTATAAGGAAGCCGCAGCGAGCGTAACGGCGTTCCGCGAAGACGCAGAGGCGCTCAAGTCCAACTTCTTGTTGCGCGGTTTCTTCAACAAGCGCGGGTACGTGGATTCCACCGAGTTGAAGAAACACGAATTGCCGAAGCTGCCAGTCGGGACTCCAGTAAAACGATTCAGCTATGACGCCAAGACCATCTTCGATAATCCGGCGACGGCCAAAATGAAAAATCAGAAGAGCTTGAATGAAGCGGGGATGTACCTACAGTCCGCAGCCTTCGGGACAGCCGTGGTCTCTTCCGCCGCGAACATGAAGGGCGACTCGGAAAAGCAAGAGATCGCGACCCAAGCCCAGGCGGCAGCACTTCGTACCTACTTGGTGCAGAATTTCCGCCTGGACGATACACGAATCAAGACAATGGGGCTAGGCAAGCGGGCAGACTCCGGTGAAAACGGCACGATAGAAATATTAATCTACGCGACGACCGCTGCTCAGGCACCGGCTCCGGCCAAATAGAGACAGCCTCTTAATTCGAGAGTGATGAAAAAAAGCTTTGGCCATGCAAAATCTGGGTTCCGAAGATCTCAGCGACCGTTTGCCCGATGTCGGCTAGCGTTTCACGGGTGCCAAGATTCACTCCGTGCGTCAATCCAGGCCCAAAGACAAGTAGCGGGGTGTACTCGCGGTTATGATCGGTGGACGGCGTCGTCGGGTCGCAGCCGTGATCGGCAGTCAGGATCGCCATGTCTCCCGGCCCTAACTTGGCTTCAAGCTTTGGCAGCCAGGCGTCGATCTCCTCTAACGCTTTGGCATAGCCCTCCACATCATTGCGATGGCCGAAGTTCTGATCGAAATCGACTAGATTGGTCCAGATGAGACCAGTATCCTGATCCTCCATAGCCGATAAAGTCCTGGCCATCCCATCAAGGTTGCTCTTGGTCTTGTGCTGGTCGCCGATTCCCCGCCCCAGGAAAATGTCGAAGATCTTGCCGACACTTGTCACCTCAATCTTGTTCGCTGCGAGTTGATCCAGCAGCATTCCACGCGGAGGCGGCACTGCGTAGTCGTGACGATTCGGTGTTCGGTTGAAGTTTCCAGGCTCGCCTAAAAACGGCCTTGCGATCACACGACCGACTTCCAGTGGACCGCGCAGCATCCCGCGAGCGGTCTCGCAGATCTTGTACAACTCAAATAACGGGATCACGTCTTCGTGCGCCGCAATCTGAAACACGCTGTCAGCGGACGTATAGATGATGGGCGAACCAGAGTCCATATGCTGCTCGCCTAACTCTTCGATGATTTCCGTGCCTGAGGCTGCCTTGTTGCCCAGCGTGCTGCGCCCGATCTCATCCTCAAATGCCGCCATGAACTCGCGGGGAAAACCGTTCGGGAATAGCGGAAAGGGCTTTTCGAGATGAATGCCCGCCATCTCCCAATGGCCGGTGGTCGTGTCTTTACCCGGCGATGCGAGCGCGCACTTGCCGTAGTTCCCAATGGGCGCGGGGTCGGGAGTCAAGCCGTTTAGAGGTTTTATGTTTGCGAGACCCCAGCGGGACAGGTTCGGAAGTCGTAGTTGCCGCTGCTTCGCGATGTTACCCAGGGTGTCGCTACCGCGATCCCCATATTGATCCGCATCCGGCATCTCGCCAATGCCGACGCTATCAAGAACGATCCAGATGACTCGCTGAATTGGCATGGCTATTTTGCAGCCAGACTCATCTCAATACGCGAGGTCATCCAAGTAAGGAAATTCTCGGGATCAAAACCATCCATTCGGCTGGCGAGCTTGCCATCGCGACCGAACAATATGGTCGACGGAATGTTCTGCACTGCGAGCATTCTGGCTAAGCCATCTTCAAAATACACCTGCTTGTCCCACTTCTGATCGTCGAGGAAAGGCCCAACCACCGACCGCTCTTCATCCGCGCTGATGGCCAGGAACACGACGCCTTTCGATTCCGGAAAGCGTTGTTTCAACTGTTCATAAAGCGGATGCTGCACACGGCACGGCACGCACCATGTCGCCCAAAAATCCAGCACGACCACTTTGCCCTTCAGCTCCGCGAGCCGGAAGCGTTTGCCATCGAGCGCGGTGAGAGTGAAGTCCATCGGATTTTCAAGCGCCGCGTTCGGATCCCTTGCCAGCAACTTCTTGTGACGAGTCTCGATCAACGTGGACGTTCGATCATAGGCAGTCAGGATCAGATCGCCCAAGCCCGTTTCCGATCCGTGCTGAGTACGATACCAATCACCCAGAACCAACCGGTCATCCAATCGATTCTTGTCTGATGCACGAGGATCGGGAATCGAAAACGCGTCAGCCATGCGTTGCATCGCGTCTTCCAGCTTCTTTGCGCGCGAGAGACATTCCGCCCATTCCCGCGCGGCTTCCTCGGTTGGATATGCCGCGAAGGCGCGAGCCGCGAGCCGGATAGCTTCATCCGTTTCCTGCGAATTCGTCCGAGCGCGGGATTGGTAGATCAGCGATCGACCCATGGCCCGATCATGATCTTCTTGCCGTCGAATAATCTCAGGACCCTGCTCCACTTTCATGCTGTCGACCAAATCCTCAAAGTGGCGCGCGTAGGCGTAGGCACGGTCGGCGTTCGTTTTACCGCCAGCAGTCAACAGCGACGCCGCGACACGGTCCAGAAACAGGATGTCATCGGGAGATCGCTTCAGCACAGGCTCGCCGTACTTGATCGTGCGGGCGGTATCGCGCAGATCGATGGCGGCCTTCGCCAAAGCCTGTTCGATATCCGGACGCTGATCAGTCTTTGGATATTTCGCGAGATGCGCTTCCAACGCCCGCACCATGTCCTGCGGACTCGTAGCGCCATCACTCAAAGCTTGACCAAGAGACTGTTGCTCCGCAAGTGCGGGATCAGTCTGTGCAGGAGCAAGCACAGTCACAGCCAGCAGCATCACAAGCCGATGCATCCAGACAGAACTCACGGATTGGCCCTCAAACCGCGAATACCATCCGCCAAACTCGCGGCCTTTTCGCGCGCCATGTGGAGAAACGAATCGTTCTTTGCGATGCGATCTAACATGGGCAGAAACTGATTGCCTGAGACAAAACGCTTCTGATCCCACATCTTAGTTATGCGCACTAGCACCTCATCCACTCCCAGCCGGTCGAATCGAATGGTGCGCTCCAGATCGGCGTACATACGTTCCGACTCAGCAATGCGTTCAAACCAATCAAGCAAAGCTCGCGCGTCCAGATCCGTTGAGTAATTGAACTTCGCTTCGGAACTTGCGCCGCCATCCTCCCAACGGAACAGCTTGTCACCGGTCTTGGCGACCTTCAGTCCGCTTTCAATCGGTCGCTGGAAGTGATCCAGTTTGCCAGCCAGCTCAAACATCGTGGCAACCGAAGCGGACTCGACCGTAAATTTCTCAGGCTCTTCATCCACAGCTTCCTGATACGTGGCCTCGCCACTCTGCAGCAAGGTGATTTTCACGTAAGCCGGAACGGACCCAGGAAAGGACTTGCTGAAAATAATGCGCGGGTCCGCAGCGAAGGCTGTCACCCCGAAGATGGCGAATGCCAACAATATCTTCATAGAGCTACCTTGCGCACAACGGTCCGCTTCACTTGGACCCGAAGCTTGGCGGTCATCGCGAGCTTCGCTGGAGCCGATGCGGCGGTTGCGTGACAAATCGCCACCGCGATCGCGTCAGAAGCGTCCTCGGATTCAAATTCACCCTGGTGACCGGTCAGCGAACGGACCATCATTTGCACTTGATGCTTTTCGGCTCGGCCATATCCCACTACGCTGGACTTAACCTCTAGCGGCGAGTATTCGGCCAATGTCACGCCCGCTTCCGCGACAGCAAGCAGGGAAACTCCGCGCGCATGGGCCAACGTCAGCGCGCTCTTCACGTTCTTCGCGTAGAACAATCCCTCGACTGCGGCTGCTTCCGGGCGATGCTCCAACAGAATTGCCCGCAAACCTTCCGCGATTCGTTTGAGCCTTTGTTCCAATGCGAGGGTCGTCGACATCCGAATCACACCGTGCGCCACTACGCTGTGACGACGTCCGTCGCTTTGGATCACGCCCCAACCGGTCCGTTCGGTACCGCAGTCGATGCCTAAAATGCGCACAATGTTGAAGCCTTCAGGCTAGGGTCCACTTAAGTTCGCCCAGATGCCTAGGCGTTCTGCAGTAACTCCAGCTCTGCCTCGTCGATGTCGAAATTCGAGTAGACGTTCTGAACGTCCTCGTGCTCTTCCAAAGCATCATTTAAACGCAACATGCCTGCCGCGTTCTTACCCTCAAGCTTGATAAGATTCTTCGCCAACATCCCGACCGAGGCTGACTCGGTTTCGATGCCCGCTTTGCGAATCGTCTCCAGTACGACGTCATGAGCCTCGGGCGCGGAAACGACCATCCAGTGGCCGCCCTCACTACGAAGATCTTCTGCGCCGGCATCCAAGACCAGGGTCATCAAGGAGTCTTCTTCCGTTTTTTCGCCATCGATGACAATCATGCTCTTGCGCTCAAACATCCAGGCAACGCTGCCGACTTCGCCCATGTTGCCGCCCTGCTTGGAAAACGCATGGCGGATTTCGCTTACGGAGCGGTTCTTGTTGTCGGTGGCGACTTCTACGATTACGGCGGCCCCACCAGGGCCGTAGCCTTCGTAGGTGTATTCTTCGATGGTCGCGCCTTCGAGTTCGCCGGTGCCGCGCATGATGGCGCGTTTGATGTTGTCGGCCGGCATACTGACGGCTTTCGCAGCCACCACCGCAGTCCGCAAGCGCGGGTTCATATCCACGTCGCCGCCGCCGCGGGCAGCGATCATGATTTCCTTAATCAGGCGCGTGAAGATTTTCCCGCGCTTTGCATCAGTGGCGGCTTTCTTATGCTTGATCGTCGCCCATTTGGAATGTCCAGACATAGGTTGTTAGGGAAGGCCTTTTGAAAGATTACTTTCGATTCCCGCGCTTCCTGGAGCGCGGCCCGACATTTAAAGATAACAAAAGTGCCACAGGAACGCCGAGCCTCTTCTTCAGAAAAGACTCAAACGATCTCACGCACTAACTTTCGGATACAATCGAGCGGATAGCTAAATGGAAGTGGCGTAAACATCATGCCTAGAACACTATTCTTTGCACTCTGCATGGCTGCTGCGCTGTCTGGGCAGGATTCCACTACCTTTCGTGTCGATACTCGCTTGGTTGAAGTGGATGTGGTGGTGCACCGGAACCGCGTGCCCGTAGAGGGGCTAAAGGCGGACGACTTTACCCTCTTTGATCGAGGCAAGAAACAGCGGATCGCAATCTTCTCTGTTCGGCGAGATTCGGAGGCTAAGGCTCCGCGACCGTTGCCCGCTGGAGTGGTTACGAACCGCGTGGCACCGCTGGCCGATGGCGGCGTGACGGCTACTCCGACAGTCATCCTGCTGGATACGCTGAACTCGAAACCTAACGACATGGCAGAAGTGCGTCGGCAACTATTGCAGTATCTGGATCGTGCGCCCAAGAATGAACTATTTGCTCTGTATTCTCTGAACAAGACGCTGAACCGGCTGCATGATTTCACCGGGGATCGCGACCATCTACGTGAT
>JBDTUY010000149.1:0-9892 GCA_040007495.1 Acidobacteriota bacterium
ATCTTAGACGAACCCACCGCCACTTACGTTACGTTCTTCTGGGACAGGAGACTAGGTCACAAATCCCCCCGAGCCGCGACGGTGAAGGAGCGGGTTCACGCTTCAATTCGAATGTGCCATTTATGACACAATGGTCTTTGCTAGACCGCTCCAAGAAACTCCCGGCATCCTTCTACCTATCCGCGAATGGTCGCGAGCCGGTCCGGGATTGGATCTTAGCGCTCTCCCCCGAGGACCGCAAACTCGTCGGACGCGATATTCAAAAAGTGGAGTTCGGCTGGCCGTTAGGAATGCCGTACTGTCGAAGCCTTGGCCAGGGACTCTGGGAGGTGCGTAGCGACTTAACTAGGGGCAAGATTGCAAGGGTCATTTTCTGCATCGCACGAAACCAGATGGTGCTCCTTCACGGCTTCGTCAAGAAAACGCAGAAGACCCCACAACTGTCGATAGATCTCGCACTCAAACGCATGCAGGAGGTGAAATAACGATGCCAAACAACAGACCGACCAAGCCGACGCTCAAGAAACAACCGATCAGAAAAGCCAAAATCGGCACGTCCTTTGACGCATTTCTAGCCGATCAAGGCATCCTAGAAGAATGCGAGGAACAAGCCATCAAGCAGATCCTCGCGGATCAAATCAAAGCCGCCATGGAAACCGACCGCATCACCAAAGCCGCCATGGCGCACCGCATGCAAACCAGCCGCCGAGCCCTCGACCGCCTGCTAGACCCCAACAACACCAGCGTAACCCTGCACACTCTGCAACGGGCTGCGATGGCAGTAGGCAGGCAGCTGCGCTTGGAGCTGGTTTAATAGGCTCGACGTGGCGTACGCGCCCACGCGTGCCGCGTCGAGACTCTATCGACGCCTGCCGCTAGGACAGGTACAGCGCCAGTAGCTCCGACACCCAAGTCGGAGTCTCATCCATATCCCCCCCGCCACTAATTTCAGCCAATTTCAGACCGTAAGCCTGAGCCACCCGCCGTGCGCACCTGCGGCACCACCCGATACTCCGGCAACCCCTTCACAATCCCCACCGTCTCCGCGCTTACCCGCACCACCTGCCCCACCAACCGCACAATGTACCCCGGATCGTCCTCCCGATTCGGGTCCGATTCGCCCTTGACCTGATATTGATCCACGATCCACTCCAGCGCCGAGCGTGACCCCAACCGGTACTCAAACGCCTCCTCCGGAATCCCCTCCAGCGTCAGCGCCTCATTCACCTTCAGCGACCGCTTATCCGCACTCAACTTCATCTTCGTCACCCTCTGCGTGTACGGCACCCCTTTGGCCTCCACCACCTGCAACGGCCAAACCGGCAACGCCTCATACTCTACATGCAGCCGAGCCAACTCCCGCCCCGCCGCCGCGAACGCATGAAAATCGGCAGCAAACGGAATCCGAGGCAGTTCCCGCTTCAAATTATCCGCACAGCGCTCCCGGTATCCCGGACGATGCAGCAGTGCATAGAGGTAGTGGAAGATGTCTTCTTTGCCAATGGAGGAGTCCGAGTAATGCGAGTAATGCGTGCGAAACTGCTTGATGGCGGAGTCTTTCAGGCGGAAGAGAGGGCCGGCACAACGAAGAGCGCGTTTATTTGATCCCGGTTATGGGTTAACCCAATTTAGGTTACGCCCAATAAGCAGTTCTGTCATTTCAGTGAGATGGGTATTCCGCATTGCGACGGTACGAGTAGTGAAACTGTGCCTTTCCGCCAATTCGCGAACGCCCTCCGCATCATCGTAAGTCATGAGGAAGTCACCTTTAAGCTGGCTAGTTACTTCAAAAAGAGCTTGATGATCCAGTTGCGAGTGAGTGTATAGGCGGCTGCCCGCTTTTTTCCCAGCAGCAGTATAAGGGGGGTCAATGAAATACACCGCGTCGTCTCGGTCAGCGTTTCTCTTCATGACTTCTATTCCGTCGCCTTCGACGATGCTAATCCTGTCGGCAAGAGTAGCAATCTTGAGAATTCGGTTTCGGAGCGTTTCAGGGTACCACCTTGATCGGATACCTTTCCCATTCTCTCCGTGCTTCAGAACCGATGAACCGGGCGCAAGAATCCCACCGTGAAAAGTGCGATTCTTAAGAATCGTTCTGAACGCCAACTCTCTGTCGCTGGAGGCTGTTCCGTTGAGTCGACATTCGACGTTCTCCTTGGTGACGTCGAACTCCATGATTTCGTTGGCAAGCCAATCGGCACCGCCACCCAAAATCGTTCGCCAGACGGACGCGACCTGCTCATCCTTCTCGACCAGTGTGACGTGATCGGCAAGCTGCAAGTCTGCCACGGTAAGGCCGGTGATTGCTCCGCCCGCAAATGGCTCAATGAATTCTGCCGGCTTCGTTTGACTTTTCAGCCACCGTATTGAGCGGGGGACGAGCCATGTCTTCCCGCCCGGATATCTAAACGGGCTGAGCTGGGCCACGGACGACACATTCACAACTCTCTCTAAATCTGGCTGTTCAGGCCAAAACGTCTGCTGATAAACTTCTTCTCTTGCTGAGATCCGCGCCATGGAGTGTCACTCTCCTTACGACTCGTCAATTGTCACATTGATCACATCGGCTAATGTCGGTGCTTCTGGAGGATAGCCATTCTCAAGTTTCTGGTCGAGCTTCTCTTGAAGTTTTCCGACGAAGTTCTCCATAGGACCCGCCTCTGTCCTTGTAATCTGCTCCAAGGCTGGCTCAAACATCGTGTAAACAACGCGTTCTAAGACGAGTCTGTACCGGTTCTGGCCCTCATCGAGGATTAGGTCGTATAAATGCCACGCAAGGTCCGCCTGAGCTTCAGTGCCGTCCCTAACGGCAACCAAATCCGGCAACGTGCTATAGAAATTCTTGTGGACCACTACCGCTTGTTTTTTCCTCCAAGCTTTCATGATTCCGCCTTTGTAGATCATCTGCGGCGCGAGGCGCTTTCGAGATGAAGACAAGTAGTCGGGTCGCGGGTAGTTTTTTTCTTTTGACCAATCCATCGTCTCCCCGCGGAGAGCTGGGTCTTGCATGAAGTGCTTGAAGGGCTTCGTCAGATTTCCGGAGATATAGACCCCTTGCACTTCAATCGATCCGAAGTCCGTAATTCTTCCGGCATGATCGTAAGCGACGAGAACGATATCTATGTTTCCGGCAGATTTGCCATGCTTGTCGTTAAGGCGGACTTCTGTTAGAGACGTCCATTTCGTTTCTGCCGGAAAGAAGAACTTTGCGGCATCCACCGTGATGATCCAATCTTGGCGAAACCGCACGGGGCAGATGATCGTCGTCGCATCTCCCTCAAAGAGGCTACAAACCCCCAATGGGTCTTCAGCCTTGTCCTTCGTGCAGTTCGGAACTTTGTTGTTATAGGGACACAGCCGGTTTTGTTGGTATCTCTCAGCCTCAGGGGTACGGTTGTTGATCGGGAAGCCGAAGACCTCGGCTAATGGCTGATTGGGCATGTAGGCTCCTCTCCAAAGTACCGCGTTTGGCCGAACGCTGAATTATGCTGCACCAGCATCTCGTCAACGTTGGCTTCCGATAGCTCAGGATTCAGCGATGCGCGGCACAGAGTAACAAAGGCCGCAAACGCCTCACGGAATTTCTTATTCTTCTTGTGCGCCTCGGCAATGTGCTCTGTCGGCGAACGCGCCAGATCTGGTATCTGACTCTTGAACTCCGACATCGCGCGTTCAAACTCGCGCTCATCCGTTTCCTGGTGAGAAAGAAAACGATTAAGCAGTTCAGCGACTTTGACCGGCTCGCCAAGCGCAAATTCGCCCGCCTCGCCACGATCCTGATACAGCACTGCAACCTGCGTATCTTCAAAAATCGTATTGCGGGTCGGGTAACCGGCCTTCAACTTCTTCTGGATCTCTGTCGCGAGATGATCGGAGGTATCCTTCGCCTCCCACCACCCCCGCGCCAGTCGAAACTCATCCCGCACCGTGCCATCCGGCACCACACGCTTGCCGCCAGAATATGGGGACAACTCCGGCACCAGCGTCCACCCGCGCCGCTTCGCCGTTTTGTCGAGCAGGTTCTGAAACGGCCCCTTCAAACCCAGTTCGTGCATCACCGACTGATCTTTCAGGTGTTGCAGGTCTTTGAGATACGCCTTGATAAGGGGATCGCTGGCCGCCAATTCGAGCATCGCAACAATGGTACCAGCGATTAATGGCCAAAATCCTCAATCCTACCCATCATTTAGCGATAAACCCTCTTCGGGCTAAGGGCAAGTGGTTTATCGTGTAAGCGGAGGTCGAGTCCATAAGGCCGACCTTCCGGTGCGATCATAGCTGGGTGACTAAAAACTTTGTTGCGATCCTGGCCGCCTGCCTCGCTTTGGTCGGGGGCGTCGTCTGGTATTCGGTCTCCGCGAATCAGGGGCATCTGTTGACGCTGAAGGGCACCGTGCTCAAGGTGCGGACCCTATCGTTTGAGCCTAAAGCGACCATAGTGATTGTCGACTTCCGTGTGACCAATCCTTCATCTGTGCCGTTTTCGGTGCAGGATGTCGCGTTGGAAATGGACCCCAAGGCTTCCGACGCAAATCCGAAGGGTGCGGACGGAAAGACCAAGCCGGTGTTGAGCCGTTTATTGGAGAAACGGGAACTAGCTCGGTTGTTTGAGTTTGAGCCCAAGGCGGGGGCCAAGGAACACGAAGCGATGGGGGCAGGGGATTCCATTGGTGCCGGCATGACCAAAGAGTTCATGATCTCTGCACGGTTTGAATTGCCGCAAGCGGATGTCGAATCGCGCGCTGGGTTGCGGATTCTGGTGCATGAAATTGACCGGATGGTGGCCGAGTTTGCCGAGGTCCAGACGGAGCACTAGTTCGAGCTAACGTGCAGTTGTGAGCGGTCGACGTTTCTACTCTATCCAACCGATTGACCCACAGCCTCACTCGCAGCCATACTCAAAACAGTCCGCCGCACTTTGCACTAAACATATAGGAGCCCGCTCGATTTTCCATGATGATTACGACCCGTGTATACGATACGAATCGGGGGATTGCCGGTCAGCGCATCCCAGTCGAATTGGACGTCTTTATCCAAGGCCATGGGTGGCAGGAAGTAGGCCACGGAGTGACGGATTCCCATGGCGAAATTCAGGATTTTGGTGAGCAGCAGGCCGCAGGCATTTACCGGTTGATGTTCGACATCGCGTCCTACCTTCCAGACGCGTTCTTCCCCTCGGTTGCGATTATGTTCGAGGTCCACAACACAGAAGAAGGCTATCACTTGCCGCTCTTGCTGAGCCCCTTTGGATACTCGGTTTTCCGCGGCGCAGTGGCGTAGGCTTATGCCCGCTGTCTAAGTATTGCCTCGACGTTCCGATGGCCATGCAAGATCGCAGCGACTTGAACGGGATTGGTATCGGGTCGGTAGACGATCAAGTACGAGTAGACCGTCACGAACTTAAGCGGTTCTTCCGAGAATAAGTCTTCGCGACTGTGCCCAATTCCCGGATTTTGGGCAACGGCACTCAATTTTGCCAGGATCGCCAATTCCACCCGATTGGCTGTTTCGAGGCTCCCACGTTCTCGAACAAACCGCCAGATGCCGACCAGATCTCGCGCGGCCTCTGGAGCGAGGACGAAACCACGGCTCACTCGTGTTGAACCTTCAGCTCCAACAAATAAGCCTCCAGCCTATCTGACGGAATACCTTCTCCTCGATCCAGTTCCTGAAGCCCTCGGCGAATCTTCTGTTCGATCGCAGGGCGGTTTTCTAGAAGCCAGCGATCTTGCTCTTCCTGCGTTTCCAATAGGTGAAGCAACGTCTCGCGGACGTCTCGCGTACCTGTCGCTTGGATTTGCCGCTCGATTCTCGCTTCTAGTTCCGGGTCTAGGATCTCGATTCGCATGCCGGTTCCTTCTAACTTCATCTTACAGCCCTGTCTTCGCTCTTTACGCGATGTGTGCGCCCGTCGTCCCAACATAAACCGAGTACATCGATTGGCTGGCGACCATAAACAGGCGATTCCGCTTCACGCCGCCAAAGCAGATGTTTGCGCATTGTTCAGGCAATCGGATCATGCCGATCACGCCACCATCGGGTGCCACGATTTGCACGCCAGGGCGCGCTCCGCACCACACGTTGCCGTCCACGTCGCAGCGAATGCCGTCGGCTGAGGCGACTCCGCCACCAGGAATGGTCAGTTTCACGAACGTCTTTCCGTTCTTCAGGGAGCGTCCATCGACGTCATACACCCTGGTCTCATCCAGGCCAGTATCCGCCATGTACAGCTTCTTGTAGTCAGGCGAGAAGCACACCCCGTTCGGCTGATTTACATCGTCGGCGACCTTGGCGATCTGTCCGGTCTGCCCATCCACGCGATACACCGCTTGCTTCAATTCGGGCGTTGCCTGAAAGCCCTCGTAATTGCCGTTGATTCCGTAGGTCGGATCGGTGAACCAGATGCTGCCATCGGGATGGACCACAATGTCATTCGGAGAATTGAGACGCTTGCCTTCAAACTTGTCTGCGATGGTGGTGATGGTACCGTTGACCTCATAGCGCGCCACCCGGCGTCCCGCGTGTTCGCAGGATAGCTGCCGGCCTTGGTAGTCGAACGTGTTGCCGTTGCTATAGCCCGACGGATTGCGAAACACAGTCACGCGATTGTCGTCGGCGATCCATCGCATCTGGACGTTGTTCGGAATGTCGCTCCACACCATGAAATTTCCGGCCGCGTTCCAGGCCGGGCCTTCCGCCCACAGCGTTCCTGTGTATAGCCGCTTGATCGGTGAATTGAAAAGGACGTACTTGCTGAACCGTCGAGCGTCAATTGTCAGGATGTCGGGGTCGGGATACAGCATCGGCGAATTGCCGGACCAGTCGCGCGGCGTCGCATTGGGTGAGATTTGAGGTTGTCCCATAACCGGTAGTGTAGCGGCAGCAACCCCCAGGGCGGCAGTCAGGAAACTGCGGCGGTCGCAGCCGGGTCGGATCAACGAAGCACGATTGGGCATACTCAGATAGGTATACCGCACCCGGGGCCGCAGTGGGAGGGGGGCGAAAGGCAATCGCTAAGTTGATGAACCCAAAAGATGCGGTTGCTTCACCTGGAGGCCGAATCGGCACTTGCCGATAGGCACATAAAGTGGGAAGAAATTTTACCGGTCAGCCGTCCTATTTGCGTATATGAAAGCAGCTATCTTAAAGAGTATCTTCTGTGTCAGTGTGTCCTTTCTAGTCTTACCGGCCCTGTTGCGCGCCGATCCGGGCGGTGGGTCTGGCTCCAAGAGTTCCAGTCAAACCAAGGCAACGGCTAGCTTTAGCAAAGCCGTCCAGCCATTTGTCGCGGCCAACTGTGTCGGATGCCATAACACGAAGTTGAAAGTCGCGAAGTTGGATCTTCAGAACCTGATGGAAGACCAGGACTACACCGTTCGTGAGAACTCGGAAGTTTGGAAGAGGGTTGTAAAGCGTGTCCGCTCTGGCGAAATGCCGCCCAAGGGTTCGCCCCGCCCGAAACCCCTGCAGCAGACCGGCGCTCTAAAGTATCTGGATGCTGAGTTGGCCAGAGTGTCCGTCAAGTAACCCCGACCGAATCTTCCCGAGACGATTCGCAACCAGAGACGCAGCGCTGGGGCGTCAGCGTGCGCAACAACGGCAAACATCCCAATGCGGACGTTTGTGATAATGCCGACGTTAGAGCCTGACTTTGCCAACTCTGCCCATACTGGACTCTCGCAATGTGCTTGCGGATAGTCCTGCTCGGCTGGTAAGTCTGAAGAAAGATTCACAATGACGTTATGGAACTCGGCCTCTTCAGGCGTTTCGGCTTAGCGGAATAACGCTACTAGTCAACCCGTCCGCGAGTACAGTGCTATTAGCCCCGTCCCGTGAGGGCGGGGATTTCACTATCTTTGACAACCGAAGACAGCCACTCCACACCCGAAGTGTGTCCGATGGAAGGCGGGGAGATGCCCCGCGCGGAGGCGCCGCCTCCGCTAGCGATGCTAATACTTCAGCAGCCGCTCAGCTTCCGCGATTACGTTATCCGTCTGTGGCAGAATCTCGTTTTCCAGGTCCGGATGATACCCAACCCAGGTATCCAAGGCCGCGACCCGTCCCACCGGCGCATCGAGGTAACTGAACAACTCGCTCGCAATCCGAGCCGCGATTTCTGAGCCATAGCCCCACGACAGCGTGTCTTCATGCACTACCATCACGCGACTGGTCTTCTGCACGGACTCGGCAATCGCGGGCCAGTCATAGGGCGACAAGCTTCGGAGATCGATAACCTCAACCGTGATATTGGGATAGCGTTGTTCCAAGGTCACCGCAGCTTGCAGCGATTTCTGGACCAGCGCCCCAAAGGTCACAATCGTCAAATTCGCCCCTGTTTTGGCAGTTTTCGCCTTCCCGAACGGGATCATGTAATCCGGCCCTGGATGCGGACACCGATTGTAGAGCTCCCGATACAGCTTCTTGTGTTCCAGGAACAGCACCGGATCGTCGCAACGAATCGCAGTCCGCAACAACCCGCACGCGTCCAAGGCATTCGACGGAAACACGACCCGAATCCCCGGAATATGTGTGAATGTCGACTCCCCGCACTGGCTGTGATAAATCGCCCCACCGTTCAAATACCCGCCGGTCGCGACCCGAATCACCATCGGCGCCGAAAACCCGTTGTTCGACCGCCACCGCAAGCTCGCGAGTTCATCACGGATCTGCATCATCGCGGGCCAGATGTAGTCGAAGAATTGAATCTCGACAACAGGTTTCAGCCCTCGTGTTGCCATGCCAGCCGCGCGACCGACAATCGCCGCCTCGGCGATCGGAGTATTGAAAACCCGCTTCGATCCGTAGACGATCTGCAGGCCTTGCGTGGCCTTGAAGACGCCGCCCTTGCCCTTCACTTCACCCAGACTGGCTTCGTTGCTGCAATCGGCGATATCTTCACCGAAAACCACCATGTTCTCGTTCCGGCGCATCTCTTCATGCAAGGTCCGGTTGATGGAATCGACCATCGTGCGAGGCTCACCTGTAAAGCGTGGCTCGGTGTCGAACTCTTCCGACGTCGGATCGATTCGATTGGAGTACAGGTATCTCAGCGCATTGCCCACTTGCGGTGCCGGTGCCTTCAGCGCATGTTCCGTAGCTTCATGGATTTCGCGATCCACTTCTCCGCAGATCGATTCCAGTGACTGGGCGTCCAGGATGCCCTCAGCCATCAACCATTCCGGGAAACGCTTCAAAGGATCGCGAAGGGCTTCTTCCGCTCGCTCCGCCGCAGTCTTGTACCACTTTTCGTCATCCGACAATGAATGCGAATAGGGTCGGGTGCAAACCGCATGCACCAGGACCGGAGTCCGTTCGCGGCGGCAATGGTCAACCGCCTGGCACATCGTGGCATAGGAGGCCGGGAAATCCGTGCCGTCGCATTCAAACACTTTCAGTCCCGGAAATCCCGTGACCAAGCGCGCGATGCTGCCACCAGCAGTCTGCTTTTCGACTGGCACCGAAATGGCCCAACCGTTGTCTTCGACTAAGTACAGTAACGGCAATTTTTCCAGACAAGCTACATTCAGCGACTCCCAGAACTCACCTTCGCTGGTGGCACCGTCACCGGTGGTGGCCATGGTAATCGAGTCGGATTCCGGGTCCAAATACCGTCCTGCATCGGCGCACCCAAGCGCCGGCAGAAATTGGGTGCCCGTCGCCGACGATGGCGAGACAATGTGCAGCGCGTGGGAGCTCCAATGCGAGGGCATCTGCCGTCCACCGGACGATTTGTCGGACTCGGCACCAACGGCTTGCAGAAACATATCCTGCGCCGTCATGCCTAGAGCGAGACAAAGTGCACGGTCGCGGTAATAGGGGAACACCCAATCATCCCCGGCTCGTAGAGCCATACCCGCAGCGGTTTGAATCGCTTCGTGACCCGCGGCGG
>JBDTUY010000150.1:0-9856 GCA_040007495.1 Acidobacteriota bacterium
AGCCACCGAATCCTAATGGTGACGCGATCATGGCCCTTGACCTGACCACCGGCAAGAAGTTGTGGGTCTATCAAGCCACGCCCAACGATTCCTTCATGGGCGGGTGCATCGCTCAGAATAAGAGTCTGGCGTGCCCTGAGAAAATGGGTCCCGATGCCGACATCGGCAATTCACCGATGTTACGCTCCTTGCCCGACGGCAAGCGCGTGCTGATCAACGGCACCAAGGATGGCGATGTCTTCGCGCTGGACCCTGACAATAGCGGCAAATTGTTGTGGCGAGTGAAAGCCAACACGGGCGGCGGTCGCGGAGGCATCGTGTGGGGCGGCGCAACCGACAGTCAGCACGCCTACTATGGATTTACTGCGGGCGGTTTCGCGGCCTTGAAGCTCGCGACCGGAGAACGCGCGTGGTTCAACCCGATCACACCTCCCGGTGGACGCGGTGGCAACGGAGCAGCAGCTACTGTTATCCCTGGCGTAGTGTTTGCCTCGGGTAACGATGGCCGTTTGACAGCAATGTCGACGGTCGACGGCACCACAGTCTGGACGTTTGAAACCGCTCGCGATTTCGACACTGTCAACAAGGTTGCGGGAGCCAATGGCGGCACGATCGGTTCTGCAGGCCCTGTAATCGCAGGCGGGATGATGTTCGTGGGATCAGGCAACGGTGTCGGCGGCGGCAGCGATTTCGGTAACGTGCTGCTGGCCTTCGGTGTGGAGTAGAAAGTGGAAGGCGGGATCGAATCCCGCAGCCGGTTATGAACAGTTAGGAACCCGCCTTCCAACCTATCGCGGATACGGATGACCTCGCAGCGTCGTTAACGCCCGATAGATCTGCTCGGCTAGAATCACGCGAGCCAATTCATGCGGCATGGTCATCGGCGACAGAGCCATCAGGAGATCGGCCTTCGCTCGCCACGCAGACGTCAGCCCGTCCGAACCGCCGATGATGAAGATCAGATCACGATCCGCGCGTTCGCGGTCGAACAGTGACACGACCTGTTTAGAATCCATCGCACGACCCTCAGGGTCGAGCAGAATTTTGAGAGCGGTCGGATGTTTGGTCCAAGGATCGAACCGATCAGGGTGAATCTCTCGCATTTCGCAGGTCGCGAAGCGAGTGGAGCGCTTGATGTACTCAGCAGCCATCGCGTTGGCGTGCGTGTCGCGAGCTTTGCCGATGTAGTAGAGATAGATTTTCATCGAGAGCCACGCGTCTTACGCGGATAAGCCCCCGCTACGCAGCAGAACGGGGATGATAGCGTTGAACGTGAATCTTCTTCTCATGAACCATCGCTTGAGCCAGATCGAAGGCCGATTGCATGCGTAACCAAGTATCCGGCGTGCTGCCGAAAGCCTTTGATAGACGGATCGCCATCTCTGGAGAGATTCCGGTTTTGTAGTTGATGACATTCGATAAGGACTGACGAGTTACACCCAGAATGGAGGCTGCCTCGGTAACCGACAATCCGAGTGGTTCCAGACATGCCACGCGAACGGCTTTGCCCGGATGGGGTGGATTCTTCATTGGCATAGAACAAAGGTCCTTTCTTTAGTGATAATCGACCAGATCAACGTCGAATACGTTTCCACTCTCCACGCGAAAAACGATACGCCAATTCGTCTTGACTGTAACCGCCCAATATCCTTTGAGCGCGCCTTTCAATGGATGAAGACGGTAGTTGGGAATCCGCATCGCATCTTCGGTTGTAGCGGTGTCCAGTTGGGCTAGCATCACTTCAACCCGGTCCCTTAAATCAGTGCGGATCAGGCTGACATCGCCGCGTTCGTACATGCGCTTGAGGCCCCGGTGGCGGAAGCTGCAAATCACTGTCTCTACCGTACAGCGTCAATAGACAGTTGTCAATTGCTGCTAGGCGAGTTTCTTGTAGAACGGAACGTTATCACGATCTTCCAGGAACTCCACTTTATCGCCGATTACTACGCGGTCGCCATCTATGCGCACGGTCAGACGATTCCCGGCGTGATCGGAATCGTTCTCATCAATCGTGATGATCGCCAACTGGTACGGAGCCTCGGCCAGCAGATGCTCCGGGGCCGCGTGAACCACGGTTTCGGTGTAGATGACTCCTTTGGTCATTGTGCCCCCAATATTGTAACGACAGCCGTTGCGCCGCTGCCGCCCAAATTTTGGGCCAGGCCCAGGGAATGCCGTTCAATCTGACGCTCGCCCGCTTCGCCGCGAATCTGTAATGTGATGTCGCACAGTTGCGCGACTCCGGTTGCGCCAACCGGATGCCCCTTGGCTTTCAGGCCTCCGCTGGTATTGATTGGACGCGAACCGGTCAACGAAGTCTCGCCGCTCAGCGCGTACGGTCCGCCTTTACCTTTTTCCACGAAACCCAAATCCTCGCATGCGATGATTTCGGCAATGGTGAAGCAGTCGTGCAACTCGGCGAATTGAATGTCGGCAGCCTTCACCTTGGCCATCTTATAGGCCTTGGCCCCTGCGTCACGCACTGCGCGAAAGGCCGTGATGTCGGTCTTGCAATCCAGTGCGACGTAATCCGAAGTCTGTGCGATACCCAGAATGCGGACCGCTTTGTTCGTGAACTCGGCAGCGCGTTCCAGCGGCGCAAGCATGACCGCCGCCGCACCATCGCTGATCAGCGAACAATCAAAGACCGAGAGTGGCTCGGCGATGGGCTTGCCTGCCAGAGCCTGGGCCATCGTGATCGCCTTGCGCATATGGGCCTGCGGATTCATCGCCCCGTTGGCATGATTCTTTACCGCGACCGCCGCCAGGTGTTCCCGCGTTGTTCCGTATTGATACATATGACGGCGCGCGATCATCGCGAACAGGGCAGGGAAGGTGGCCCCCGCACGCCCTTCGCCCGACATGTCGCCCGCTCCAGCCAGGATCTCGGCGACCTTGGCGGTCGGCTGGGAGGTCATCTTTTCTACCCCAGTCACCAGCACCAAATCCTGAATACCAGCCGCCACGCTCATTACCGCATGGTAAAAAGCCGATCCGCCGGAGGCGCAGGCAGCCTCAAACCGGGTGGCTGGGACGCCCGTGATCCCCATGGCTCCGGCAATGTAAGGCGCTAGATGATTCTGGCCTACGAAGGCCGGCCCGGCGAAGTTGCCGAGATGGAAAGCCTCGACCTGTGTTGGACTTACGTTGGCATCGGCCAGGCAGGCCTGGCTGGCCTCAACCGCCAGCGATCGAAGATCGAGGTCCGGAAACGACCCGAACGCGGTCTTGCCAATGCCGATAATCGCTACTTGTCTCATGACAGGTTGCTGCCGCCGCCGCGCCGGACCATATATAGGATGCTGCGTGTCATATATCATTAGGATAGCTCGGCTGATCGCACGGCTCCACGTTTTGTGAGCAAAATCCGTCATTAGTTGCAGGGGCGTTGTTGTCCCTGTTGACCGGATGGCGGTGTGTCAGGGGTGCAAACCTCGTGGCTCGCGCAATTCTGTGGTTCGCGTAAATGAAGATGAGCCTCCACGCAGCCGATGTACGGACTATGCACGAAGCGCCCGAATCCACTCGGCTGGACGCATCTCCGCTGCCATCTGAACTCCAAAAGGAGTTGCAGAACCGTTTTGTGGCCGAAAACATGCGCCGGGTGTTCCTGCAGGTGTATCGCGTGGTCCGCAACGTGGACGACGCACAGGACCTGACCCAGGAAGTGTTCATTAAAGCCCTGCAACGCCAGGATCAATTAAAGGATCTGGAGAAAGCCGGTCATTGGCTTTCGCGCATCGCCAGTAACACCGCGATCGATTTCCTGCGTCGTTCAGGCCGTGTTAGCTTTACCGACATCGAAGACGCGCCGACCAACGCGACGCGCTCGCACGCCGAAAGCGCAGAGCAGCGTGTGCTACGGGCTGAGAAGCGGCGTTATCTGGAGACGGGTCTCGATCTGCTTACCGGACGTGAGCGACTAGCTCTATTGCTGCGGGACGTTGAGGATCTGCCGGCGGAAGAAGTTGCTGAGAGGCTGAACTGTTCGAAAGCGACTGTGCGTTCGCACATCGCGAATGCTCGGGTGAAGTTGCGGCGCTTTTTGGAGCGCGAGTCATGAGACTAACTACCCGCCACATCGACGATTTTGAACTGGCCCTTTTCGCCTCGCGCGATCTGCCGGTGCTGACCCGTTTGCGTGTGGCTCTGCATGTGCGTGGCTGCGTGGAATGCAGGGAGATGGTGGAAGCGTTTCAGGATGGCCGCGAAGCCTTGCGCGGCATGATGCACCGCTTACCTTCGGAGTTAGGTGAATCGAGTCCGGAATGGCAGCGGTTGACCGCCGAAATGACGGCAAACATCCATTTGGGTTTGGAAGCGGGCGAGTGCGTCGCGCGGGTCCCGTCGGCTCGTGGGTCGCAGAGAAAACAATCCGGGTCCGGATCGCGGGGAAGCTGGCGGCCGCTGGTGGCCGGTGCGGGGATTGCGGCTGCGGCGATGTTCTTGATTGGATCGGCGTGGTGGCTGAATTTCCCGAACGATGCTGCGCTTTTGGGCGGAGTTTTTGAGCGCGTGATCGGGCGTGAGCCACTGGCTTCGACCCGTGTCGAATCCCGCGAGCCGATGGTGGAAGCTTCTACAAAGGGCATAGAATTCCGTGAAAATGGCGGATCGATGGGCATGAACCTCACCGATTCGAAGCCCGTGTATACATCCGTCAGCTTTGAAGGATCGGCCAGTTCTACGTCCGTGGACATGGATACGGGTCAGGTGACGATTGCCAAGGTGTACGTGCAATGAAACACCAATATCGGATAGCCGCCGGGATGCTGTGGATCGCGGGTTTGGCGCATGCGCAGTTAAATTCTAAAATCGAGCTTCCGAAAGATTCTCCGGTGGGTTTATTGAAGGCTGACTTCAGTAATTCCAGCGCTTCGCCGCGCGGCGGAACGAATGTGATCGACGTCAGCGCGGTGCTCTCTCTGCGGAACAGCAGCGGGAAGCGGATTCGTGGCATCACGCTGGCTGTCTATGCGCAGGACATCGCCCCGGGCGGCAAGGGATCATTCTCGGTCTCAAGTCTGGATGTGGCCCCAGGGGAAGTATTCCCGGTGCGGATCGAAAATCGCCTGCTACGGCCGCTGGGTTCGGTTGGCGGAGGCATCGGCCCAACAGTGGAGATCAAGTTGGATGGTGTATTGTTCGACGATCTCAGCTTTTATGGGCCCGATACGCTTCCTTCAAAGAATTCCCTGACGGTGTGGGAACTGGAAGCCCGGCGAGACCGGAAGTACTTCAAGGGTTTGCTGGAATCGGCTGGTCAAGAGGGTTTGCAAAAAGAAATGATCGCCGGTTTGGCGCGGCAGGGCGATCGGCAACGGCTCGGCGGGCAACCAGGCGTGCAGATGGTTCGCGGCCGGGTCACCAACGCGGAGCCTGAACAACAGATGCAGTTCGCATTCATCCAGATGCCGGACTCGCCGCTGGAGCCATTGACGGGTTCGGCGAAGGTTTCCTCGCGGGAAGCGCGCGCGCCGCGATTTTCGGTTCACAACCGGTCTGGCCGCGCGATCGACCACTTTGAAATCGCCTGGATCATTAAGCATCAAGGCCAGAATTCGCAGCCGATGCGCGAATTTTTCGCCGCTTCGATGCCTGCCGATATGAAGCTGGGTCCGAATCAGACAGGCGAAATTCGAGAGGATTCGGTCTTACGCTTTCAGGAGCCGCTTGCGATTCAAGGCATCACCGGTTTTGTGTCCAGCGTCGCTTTTGCCGATGGCGAATACTGGGTACCCAGTCTCAATTCGCTGACCGGCTCCAAACTGCGGGAGCTTCTGCCTGCCTCGCCCGAGGAGTTGCACCTGCAGCAGATCTACAGCAAACGCGGGTTGAACGCGTTGGTGCAGGAACTCAAAAAGTAGCGTAGTTCCCAGACAGCGCTGCGTCCTCGACCGAGCCGGGAGGGCGGCCTTCAGGCGGCGCGGCGCTTGAGCGACGCTTCAGGTATGCGGCACTAAAGGGCTACGCCGCGTAAACGCCGCCCTCCCCTGATTGTGGTCCCGCTTCGGTAGTGTCCTAAAAGTGCGTTGATGATCTTCAGCGACCGCTTGCTATTCGATCCCTCCGCCGATACGCTGGATTCATGCCAGTGAATGACCGTGAACGAGACCTGCACGCACTTCGCAACCTGATTGACGAAGCGCATGCGGTTATTTCTACATCCAAGCTTGCCGAAGGGCGCAGCAAGCGTGCCGAGAAACTGCTGGCGACCGCGCTGGAACTCACAGACGATCTGATTGCTACACCACCTGCTGCCGTGGCTCTAGGCCAACGCGGCGGTCTGAAGACGGCAGAGCGCGGTAGTGAGTACTTCAGTCAACTTGCAGCGAAGCGCAAGACCAAAGCAGGCGGACGACCGAAGGCGCAAGCCTGAACACTTCAGTAAACTAAGATCCATAAAAACGAAAAGCCCGGCACGTGGCCGGGGCTTCTCGATGTGGACTTCAGATACCCTCATCGTAGCCTCGAATCACGCCGGATTCAAGAGGCTAGATGGACGATCTTCCTTTATCAGGAGTAGGCTCTGATGACCCGCGCCGATTCCTACCAGACGATGCTCGGCGTCGAGTTCAGCGGGCGCATCTTCAGGATGAAAAATTCACTTGGGAGGCGGAATCAGAGATTGACGGAGGTGGTATTGATTCCGATAGCGCGCGAGCAGCACAGCTACGAAACGATGCTCGACTAAAGACAGCCCGCGTCGTACTAACGGCGGTGGCTACTGAGCTCGCGAAAGTTGCCCCCGTCTTAAGCATCTTTCAGCAGTGGATACGCGAGGAAATCGAAGCTGCCGTAAATTCTTTGGAATTACATCAATCTCAGCGACGATTGCTGGAGCTTGAGTTATTGTTTCCCTCCCCGGAAACATCTCCCCCTTCGGCTGATGCTCTCCGCCCTCTGTTGGATGCCGCCCAAGCGCGTTGGGCAGACGACAGACAGAACGATCTTGCGGAATTGAAAGATCACTACGCACAAATTCAAAAGTCAGCGAGTGGATGTCTGGGTCGAGCAAAAACTAGAGTAGATGTTCTCGAGAAATACCAAAGTCGCATCGCCCAGAGCCGCGTGACTTCCTACGTGTCGGTCGCGGAAGAGTTTCAACCAAACGAGATGCTGAGCCCGATTCGTCTTTGGGTTTTCCGCCGCGCCCTGAGCGACTTTGTGGGTTTTGCCTGCCAGGGCGTCAGGGATGTCAATAAAAAAGACTGCATGGCAGCCGGAGAGGGACATCCAGATGCTATGGATGCCGTCGGACGCAGGATCGATCAAGCGAAATCTAAAATACTCGACGCAGCACTGATTAAGCTCCGTGCCGTAGAGGCCAACCAAAGAGTGAGAGAGATTCAGGTAAGCCCGATAGCGAGCCAGCCCTCCACGCTCTCTGTCTCTCCTAAGCGCCGTCGTGCTCGAATCCCTCTCACGATTCATAGCCCACTTGCAGCAAAAAGAATGGAAGAGTTCATTGAATCGAGCCCGATGAAGCAAGAAGCCTTCGCCGAGAAGGCAGGAACCACCGCCAGGACCCTTCTCTCTTTTCGCACTAGCGGCAAGATCCGGAAGTCCATCTTGGAGGGCATCGCTAGAGCAATGGGCACCACCGTTGAGGACCTCGTAGCCTCAGATCGGAAAGTAACCGGAAAGTAATCGGAAGAGTTTTTGCATCTTATTGTGACCAAAAGACTACCGTGGTATTTCCGGAGCACTTTTAAGATTCTAAGGCTACGCTAAAAACACTTCGGCCCCACGTTCGAGCGTGGGGCCTAGTAGAAAGCAGAGCTAATGAAACTAACGATTAGTCGTCGCGGTAGAAGAGTCCGAATCCGGCTAGAGATTGGTGAACTGTCTTTAACGCTCGACATCCCAATAATAGAGCCGATAGCCGTATAAATCAAGGCCCGATTGCCTACGGGGAATACCCAGCGGTCGGGCCAGTTTCTCAAATAATTGCGTTGACTACAGCGACCGCTTGTTGTACTATTAATCATGACCTGCCCCACATGCAAAGCCGAAGGCCAACGGTTCGGGACCAACCGAAACGGTAGCCAGCGTTTTCGCTGCGTGGAGTGTAAGAAGACCTATAGCGGCAAGCTGACGGATCGCGTGGAAGGTTCGACCATTCCCCTCGCACAAGTTGAGAAGGTTCTACAGCTACTCATCGAAGGTTGCTCCGTTCGGTCCGCTGAACGCATCAGCGGCCTGCACCGCGATACGATCCTGAAGCTGCTCGTGACTGCTGGCGAACAGTGCGAGAAGCTCATGGGCCGTCTAATCGTCAACGTGCCGGTCAAGGATGTGGAGTGCGATGAGATGTGGGCTTTCGTCGGCAAGAAAGAAAAGCGCGTGAAGCCCGAAGACGATCCGAGCTACGGAGATGCGTATACGTTCGTAGCGATTGAACGCAATAGCAAGCTCGTTCTGAACTTCGCCCTAGGCAAGCGCAACCAGAAGACGATGGACGTGTTCATCGAAGGCTTGCGCCACGCGACCAGTGGCAGGCAGAAGTTCCAAATCACCACAGACGGATTCAAGCCGTACAAGTCCGCGATCACCACGACGCTACATGATCGAATCACCGGATTCGCGCAGCTCATCAAGGTTTACCGCACGCCCCAGGATGGCGAGAAGCGGTACTCTCCTGCTGAAGTGCAATCCGTGGAGGTGGTCCCAGTTTACGGTGACCCCGATCCCACACGAATCTGCACTTCGATTGTCGAGCGTCAGAACTTGACTATGCGTATGCAGATGCGCCGTCTAACGCGGCTCACGAATGGCTTCAGCAAAAAGTGGGAAAACCTGTGGGCCGCGCTCTGCCTGCACTTCGCCTATTACAACTTCTGCAAGATCCATCGCTCGTTGCGGATCACTCCCGCGATGGCCGCTGGCGTTACGGATCACGTGTGGGACATCGCAGACTTACTAACCCACTGACACCACATGGTAGACTGCACACCATGAATTCAGACGATGAACGCTTCGCCGCATTTGCTGCCGCTGTTTGCCAAGCCCTAGTGGGCAATGTTATTGAGACACGCGCCGCTTTGAACGTGCTCGTACGGCGCGGTTTACTCTCAGGTCCCGAAATAGAAGAGTCCAAGCGGCAAGTGCCGCCTGAGCTTGTTCAGAAGTTACAGGCGGAAGTTCAAATGCAGGTAATGACAACCATGAAGAACATTCTGGCGGGGCATTCTGGCATAGTCCAGTAGCTACTGAATTTTTCACACTTTTTGACCGGCGCATAAATAAACCTTCCTAGCTCTGTGTCATCAACGCACTTTTAGGACACTACCCCCGCTTCCAAATTTCGCTTCGTCTGAGCGTTACCATTAAGCTAGACCCCTTATGCGCCGTCTTCGCTGGCTGCTACCACCTGTCATTATCGCCATCGTGATCGTGCTGGGCGGACGGTATCTCAAGAACAAAGATATACTGGCGCACAATGCTCCCGCGAAACCCGCTCCGCTCGCACCCGGAATCGCCAGCCACACCAATGAATTCTGCGTGGTGCAGAGCGATGGGGACCGCCCCCGGTTTGAGGTCTGCGCCGCCAGTTCCACGCAATTGACCAACCCTCCGGTAACCCAATTGGAAGGCGTCAAGATCAAACTCTATGTGGACGACGCTCGCAAGTACGATTACGTCACGGCCGATAAAGCGCAGTTCGATCAAGCCGCAAAGAAACTGGTGACCGACGGCGATTTTGAGATCACCATTGGAGTTCCCAGCGACGACAAAACGCCCAAAGGCCGTCTGCTGAGCATTCGCGGCGCGGGAGGCGAATTTTCCAGTGAAACCGGTGTTGCCACCACCGACAAACCGGTGCATTTTGAGTTTGAACAGGGCAGCGGAACCG
>JBDTUY010000151.1:0-9815 GCA_040007495.1 Acidobacteriota bacterium
CAATTCCTTGACCCTGTTGCCGGGCACCAGAATTTATCACATGGGCGAGGCCGCGGGCTTCACGGATGAAGGTAGCAAGATCACGCTCGCCAGCTACGTTCACTATCAGCCGACCGCGCTGAATCTGACGCTGGCCTTCTACAATTTAACCGCCGTGCCGCAGTTCTGGCTGAAGCGCGTGTTGGCGAAAGACTACGGCAAACGCACAGTCGAGATGAAGCAGTATCCGCGTCTGGGTGGCATCGTCATCTGGCTGGGGATGCTGAAGAAGGTAGTGCACAGCCTAGCGCGCCGAGACATCTCACCCATTCCACGTCCGCTCGACTTGGTTTTTGGACGACTATTCGTCCGGCACAAAGGCCGTAAAGACGGCAACTACAACGTGCCACGCGGCTTTGAGTCGAGCCTGCCCAAGCTCGCTCCCTCAAGACCGGAGCGCATACAAAAAGCAGCAGCCAAAGCCGCTGCCGCAGCAGATTTCCCGGTTCTTCAGTAAGCTTCACGCAATTCGGGCCTCTTTGGCTCATCCCGCCTTTCGTCGTCCACACTCCTGGATTTCTGTCTTCCTGTGCGTTCCTCAAGAAATCTTGCACACGATTCCTCCGCCTTCTCGCATTACCTGATGCCTGGAGATTCACCGGGTAATTTCAGAGTCCGAGGAGAACACCACTCATGTTCGCAACAAAACGCAGTTCACGATCACAGAACGGCTGGCAGTCTTTTCGTGCAGGCGTAAAAGCGGCACGGATTGGCTTGATGCTTTCACTGGTGGCGGTCGGTTGCTACGGCCAAAAACCACTGCCAAACGGAGTTACACAGGGCAATTGGAAATCACAGAACTATCTATACACCTTCCAACAGTCCGCCGACCTTCGCTCCATCACGATTAACCAGTACAACAAAAGCACCAGAGCCTTCGATCTTCGTGACACCATGACGGACTGCAGAGCGATGCCAGATCGGCCCAATGCGCTCCAGTGCTATAAGAATTACTCCTGGACCACCACCACGGGGCACGCGCCGATGAGTGATCAACGATGTCGCCAAACCGGTGGTATGACGACCAATTGCGATCCACTGTGGAATAACCCCGATACCCGTCGAACCACAACCGGCGCGACAAGCAGAGCCTTTGTGATTGAACTGGTCGGCAACACGCTGCACTTCTGGATTCAAGCTCGGGCTACGGATAGCTACGCTCACACGGAGTGCGTACGCGAATAGGCCGAACGGAGCGCGCCGCAAAGGTGGCACCAGCCTGCGTGCAAACGCATTCATAAGCCCTGAAACACGGAAAGCGTTCCGCCGTTAAAGGGTTTTCGTCACCCGGTTTCTTCAGCCGGATTTCATAACCGAGCCTCATCGCTCGGCAACCTTGCGGGCTACCGTTCACACCCGCGTCATTGGACTACTCGGACTACTTTCGTAGCCAGAATGGATACTTTTTATGAAAATCACTCGTAGAAGTTTGGCGGTGCTCCCCTTCGTGGGCGCAGCGTTATTAAGAGGCCAGAGCGCGCCACCAACTCAGCGTGGTGTGGTGATTGGCCCTGCCTTTGTTCCCAATGACATCTTTACCCTGGCTGGATGGGGCGTTAACCTCATCCGCTTCCAGATGATCTGGCAGGGGAATGAGAATAATCAAGACCTAACGGCCTATCGAGCATGGTGGAATCAGAGGCTAGCTTTCTTAGACACACTGCTCCCATCACTGGAGGCGAACAAGATCAAGGTCATCATCGACATGCACACGGGGCCGGGCGGGCAAGCTGCCGGGGCCGGACACGTACTGTTTTTTAACCGCACTTTGCACGAAGGGTTTCAGAGCATTTGGGAGGATACCGCCCATCGCTACCGCAATAGACCGGGTGTATACGCTTTCGATCTGCTCAACGAGCCGAGTTTCAACGAAAAACGCACCCCCCCGATGCTTTCCTCCTGGGAGACGCTGGCGGAACGGACCATTGAGCGAATTCGCAAACAGGACGATGATCGTATCGTTTCCTTTCAGCCGAAGGGAATCGACCTCACCGCGTTTAAGGGCCTCACCCGCCTCGGCCCGCGAAAGGTCCTGTATAGCCTGCATATGTACGAACCCTTGAACTTTACCCATCAGGGTATTGATGGTCGGCCCGCCCATGTCCAGTATCCGGGGACGATCGACGGTCGCTATTTCGATAAAGCCGAACTACGCCGCCGCCTGCTACCCGCACGCGATTTTCAGTTAGCCAACAACGTTGGCATCTATGTAGGAGAATTTAGCGCGAACCTGCAAGGGGCAAATGTTGTACCGACTGGATCCGCCGCCACGTATTTGAACGATTGCATTTCGCTGTTTGAGGAATGGGGCTGGCGGTGGACGTATCACGCCTTTCAGGACAATCCATATTATTGGAACCTCGATCGACGCGACGATGCTTCCCGCAATCTGATCTTGAACTACTTCAGGCGAAACAGTCCCGCCGCCCTTACATACCCCGCGCCGTAAACCAGCCGGAATACAGCGTTCCAGGCGATGTATTTTGTCCTGTCGTCTGGAACGCACGGCTACTCTTCCGGGTCCCAACTGCCAAAGGTGTGCTGATAGGACGAGAGGTCGACTCTGCGCCCTCGGAATAGAACGCCTTCCATTTCCAGCCGCAATCTCTGCTCGGCCGCAGCTTCAAAACGAAGTTTAATTTCGCCTCCCGCGCCGACCACGCGTTGCCAGGGCAGCACCTGTGCGGATTCGGTCCGAAGTAATCGCGCGACCGCCCGGTGGTAGAGCGGATACCCTGCCGCCGCGGCCACCTGTCCATAGGTCGCGACCCTGCCCCTGGGAATTGAGAGAATCCGGCGTCGAAAAGCCGCATCGCGCAATTCGCTTGGCCGGCCACCGGCTTTCGCGATCTGCCGCAGCATTCTCCGAGACAACTCCGCAGGCGTGACTTTGGCTTTTCGCATTGTATAGATCCGCATTGATAGGTCAATGACGGGAGCAGGGCGTTGTCTACCTATAACGCTTATTCTTGCAATTTATCTCCCTTATCCGCTGGGTGCTTGAACACGTCGTCCGAATGTGGGAGCATGCTAGGGCAACAAGTGAGGAGACAACACAAATGAGTAAGATTACAACCCGCAGGTTTGCAGTTAGTATCTTTGCCGTCCTGACCATGGTAACCGCCGCTCTGGGCGCTGACATTTCAGGCTCGTGGACGGCGTCGTTTGAGACGCAGGTAGGCACCCAGAGCTATACCTACACGTTCAAGGTGGAAGGCACCAAACTCACCGGCTCCGCCAAGTCGAATCTTGGGGAAGGGACCATCGACATGGGCACCGTCACCGGGGACGATGTAGCTTTCGTCGAGCATCTCAACTATCAAGGGATGATGCTTGACATCCCCTACAAGGGAAAAATCTCGGGTAACGAAATCGCGTTCACACGGACGATCATGGGCGAAGCCGAAAAGCTGGTCGCCAAGCGGGCAAAATAGCTGCACGGGGCACGGGGACAAGATAGTGTGAGCCGATGCCCGTCCGCTTTGCCCCATTCTTGCAAGAGACAAGCTAGCCAGAGCCTCGTCCGCCACGTGTTATGCTGAGGCCAGTTGCGCGAAACTATGCGATTTCGTGTAGGGTTGACGATTGGTCTATTCATGTTGGCCGCCGGAGGCATTCTGCTTGCCCAGAGGCCCTTTAAGGAATGGCCGGCCTATGAGTACGGGAACTTTGCGATTCCCGCGGACGGTCTCACGCCTCACGAGTGGGTTCGCGCGCGGCTGCGTTATCCGGATACTACCGGCTACCCCGGCAATTCTATCCAGCTCGGCCGATATGGAGAGCCCTTTGAGGGCTATTGGACTATGGATTACCCCCGCTCGGACCGGCACTTGCTGCAAGGCGTTCGCCGCCTGACCAGGATCGATGCAAGTTCTCTTGAACAGGTAACCGCCCTGGATCAAACCGACGACATCTATAACTGGCCCATGTTGTATGGGGTCGAGGTGGGGCACTGGGATCTGCCGCAAGACCAAGCCGACCAGCTCCGCGAGTATTTGCTGCGTGGGGGCTTCCTAATGGTCGACGATTTTCACGCGGACGAGGAGTGGGCCACCTTCCTCGATAGCTTGGAACGAGTCTTTCCCGACCGGCAACCGGTGGACATTCCCGACAACGACCCGATCTTCCACACGGTCTACGATTTGCAAGACCGGGTCCAGATCCCCGGCGCGCAGTACCTGCAAACCGGACGCATCTATGAGAAGGACGAGAGCGGCAGACCGCCGCATTGGCGCGCCATCTACGACGACAAGGGCCGCATCATGGTCGCGATCTGCCACAACATGGACCTGGGCGACGCCTGGGAATGGTCAGACAGCCCGGAATATCCAGAAAAATGGGCCGGCCTAGCCTACCGCATCGGGATGAATTATTTCGTATACGACCTAACGCACTGACGTGACGACGCGAGCGAAGGGGAGGGCCGCCCCGGCTTGCCCACCCTTTTTGCGCAGGCCGTCTGCGCTCCATCGCGCCGCACCGTCAACCCTCCCGAACAGGGACTACGATACACCCCGAAGGGTCCACAATAAAGAAATCGCCAAAAACCGGCAAGGACAGGTCAGTCTGTCCGGTTTCCCAGGTGCGTTGGGTTGGAGCGTCGCAGGGTCGGGAACGGGGGCCGAAGCCCCCATTCAGATACCAGCGTTTTATTGCCCGGTCGCGGTCACGGCGGACATTGACGCCGCAGGTTTCATTACGATCTTCGTGTTGGTACCGCCCAATTGGATCTCCTTCAACGTCGCGCCGGACGAGGCTACCGCGTTGTCGGCAAACTTACTACTGGCCGTCTCCATGGCTGCGGGAATCCCGATCACGGTTTTTCCGCGAGTGAAAACGGCCGTTTCTCCCTTCATTTCCACCTTGTATTCTCCAGCTTCAAGGTGGGTCGCGCCGACGGTAACCGGCGCGGTCAAGACAATCTTATAGCGCGAGGCGGCATTGGCCACCGATAGCGCGAGCATGGTCAGGCCAAGCAAAGTAATGTTTCGTTTCATAGGTGTATAGCTCCTTTGGGATGTAACTACTTTTTTGGAGTTCAACCTTACGGGGGATGTCTCACGAACAACTGAGGATGACTGGGGGGTACTGCGGGCAGCGCTGCCTTACACAGTTATTGTACGCAATTCGAGGGCGTTTCCGTGATCGGACCTTTGTATGGGGTCGATTCCGATTGGTTATGTGACGGTGGTCACAATGCAGGCGTTTGAACTCTAGCGAAAGTTCGTTGGCGAACAGGGCGTCATGGGCGCGAAGGTGCACGCGCGACTGGCTTCGGCGATGGGGACGTAGGGCTCTAAAAGGATCTTGACGTTCCACGTCGCGAATGCCGGTAAGAAGAGTTTGAAGCTGGTGCACCCAGACAATATCACCTGACGGCAAGCATCGGGCGTGGACATGTTTAGACTGCCCTGTCGCGTTCTGCCGGGTCAACGATTGCAGGCAGTGCACCAATCCGCAGCCGACAATGAATTGAGCGAAAGGATATCTGTCCCCGATTAGCGTTTAGCCGCCGTTTAACCTGAGCCGATCGCTACCTCAGTCCGGAAGTGCCGAATTTCAGACCTTCCGCCGTTCGCCGCCAAGTGAAGTACTCATCGAGAACCTTCATTGATGTAAGGCTGGGCACCGGTCCGACTTTCGCGGTCTGCGAGAAATACATGGATTGTGGATCGCGATCGTTGTAGGCGGGCCATGCCGGGACGCCAGGGCCGTTGGGGTCCCCCTTCTTGGCGAAGTTCGTCCAGTAGATCACCATCGTTTCGGAGATTGACTTGTCAGGCTCCGTGGCACTGGCGGGCAGATGCTGGAAGACGTACGGGATCTCAGAGCCGTGCGCGGAGCCACGACCGGCTTGGGGAGAATCGGCAGGATAATCGGGATGCTCATCGAAATAGTAGAGGTAGGCCTTGCCCTTGCCATTCTTGGTTTGCAGGCGAGCCCAACTCCAGGTCGCCCAGCCGAAGCCGGCATCACGAGTCAGATCGCGAGCGGGCTTGGAGACTTTGTCGGGATCCGTCGGGTACGCTGCCAGCAGCCGGTCAGCGTAGGGACCATAGCGTTGGTGCGTCGCCTGGCGATAGGCGTCCGGTGTCGCCGGAACTCCGAAGCTGAGGCCTTCATCGGAGTTGTAACCCACCAGCACGGGCGTATCATTGAAGTGCTTGGCCTCATACATTTTGTACTGGTCATCGGGAAGCACATGGCCATCGATGACCGGCCATGTAATCCCTTCACTGCCGCCTGCAGCGGCCACGATGGCGGCGGCGGGGAGCTTGCGCAGATCGGCGACGGATGTCGCGCCCGCCTTGGCCGCGAACTCCTGACCCAGCCGCTCGGCGTCTTTCATGAGCAGCATGTTCTCACCGGGCAGGGCGGGCAGGCTGGGCGACCCGAACGATCCTCCGCTTTCCGAGATCGCTCCCTGGAACAGTCCCTTGGCCAAAGGAGAAGCGGACAACATGCTGACCGCAATTCCTCCGGCGGACTCGCCAAAAATTGTGACCTTTCCCGGATCGCCGCCGAAGGCCGCGATGTTTTTCTTCACCCATTGCAGGCCGGAAACCAGGTCCAGCACTCCGTAGTTTCCAGAGACGTGATCCTTCGATTCCGCCGACAAACCAGGATGCGCCAGGTAGCCCAAGGGGCCCACGCGATAGGCGAGGCTCACCACGATGACACCTTTGCCTGCTAGCCGTTCACCCGTGGTCAGGGCGCCGGCGGTAGATCCACCGACAAAGCCTCCGCCGTAGATCCATACCATTACCGGTAGCCGTTCGCTGGCAGACTTGGCCGGAGTCCAGACGTTGAGGTACAGGCAGTCTTCGCTGCTGCCACCGCCCGGGGGCCCGCCACCCTGCTTCCCCTTTGCCTTTGCGTTGGCGGGACCGGGAGGCGGCCCTTTCCCTTTCGCGGCACCCTGGGTCCGAATGCCGGAGGGCGATCCGCCCCCAGTGCAACCGGGTGCGAAGGCGTTGGTCGTCTTGACCCCAGTCCACTTCGCGGCAGGCTGCGGAGCACGCCAGCGCAGATCGCCCACAGGCGGCGCGCCAAACGGAATCCCCAGGTACACGGTCATGCCGTTCTGGGCCGTTCCTTCCACTTGCCCAGTGTCAATCGTGACGGCGCCAAACAATGCGGAGGAACAAAGCAGGCCCACTAGCAGGCTACCCCGCGTCGCACCCTTCCATGTTGCGAGGTGTCTCATTTCCGTTCTCCTTAGCTTTAGCTGGAATAGGCGGTCTGCCGAAATAAGTCCAGGTTCTGGTGATTGTTTGCGACCCAACCTGACCTAATAGGCAGGCAAAAGTATTAAATGCACATGTCTGTACTGCAGCATACAGGTATACAATTGATCCGCTCGGAAGTCAATCTAATCGGGACCGGCGCATGAGAGGAAGAGAGTACCGATCACTGCAACCTGCCACCACGCTTGCCGTACGGTCCGCGTCCGGAGCGACGAACATCAAAGTCGCCTCACGCTTTGAGGTCGGCAGGAGCGAAGGTGGAGCGGTACCGATTTTGCACCGGCAGGTAGTGTCCTGGATTTTGTGTAAGTGCAAATTCCGGGTTAAACAACCTAACCGTTGACCACGGAGTGCGGCAGATCGCCTAAATGCTTGAAAAATTATGGAGGTGAGTGTGAGATTCGAACTTGCTTAGTCCGTTTCCTTTCTGTAAGTTGCTGAGTCCACGTTACCACGACTCCCGCGTTTGCCAGGATTCCCGTACCGCATTGCCCACCGGGGCAATTCTTCCGTCCTGCTCTTGTCAGTTACCGAGGTTCCGGCAAACGGTGCGGAGGGGTCTACCAATAGACCAACTCAGATCGTCCAATCTAAAGCTCTGTTCAAGTTCTCGTGCGATCTGCAACGATGGTTACCTGCTTGTCGCGCGCAAGGCGGACGATTTGCTGAATGATGGTCTTCCCGAAAACCGATCGGAGGCGCTCCTCTGGTGGACGGGCCACAAACAATTGGGTGACTCCGTTTACGTGGGAGAATTCCACGAGCGTTTTCGCGACGTCATTTCCCTGTAGTAGGCGCGCCTCCACGTGGAGGTTGCGTGCAAAATTGAGATGCCGCTCGATGGCTTCACGCTCTGCAGGCGGCATATCTTGTGCCTCCAGCTCCTGGTGAATTGCCACGGCCATGCAGTCGGCATGGAGGTAGTCGGCCACTCGCTTGGCACGACGGATCGCCATCACGCTTGAAGGCTCACTGGACACATACACCAGTATCCGCTCGCCGCTTTCGGGTCCGTTGGGTTCGCGTTGCTGCTGGCTATCGTACTCGGCTTCTGACTGCCGACTTTCGACTTCGTGTGCTGTCTGTCGCAGAGCCAACTCCCGTAGCGCGACCAGCGTGGGCTCTTTAAAAAAGTGTTCCAACGCCCTCGTCGCCTTATCCGGCGAATAGACTACGCCACGGAGCAGTCGGTTCAACAGAGCGGAGGGCGGTACGTCCACCATCACGACTTCATCAGCCTGCTGCATGACCCAATCCGGGACCGTTTCCCGGACGCGAATCCCGCTGATTTGCGAGATTTGATCGTTCAGGCTCTCCAGATGCTGAATGTTCATAGTCGTAAGAACATTGATCCCAGCGTCAAGCAGCACTAGGACATCTTGCCACCGTTTGTCTCGCTCGCTTCCCGGAACGTTGGTGTGCGGAAATTCGTCCACTACGCAAACCTCGGGCCGTCGGACAAGGATTGCGGCGGTATCCATCTCCTCAAACCGCGTTCCACGATATTCGGCCTGACGACGGGGAACCGTTTCAAGACCCTCAGTCTGCGCGATTGTTTCTTTGCGGGCATGCGGCTCAAAATAGCCAATGACGATATCCCGCCCTTGCTGCTTTAGCTCCTGCGCCTCGCGGAGCATCTGATAGGTCTTGCCGACACCAGCGGCGTACCCCAAGAAGACCTTCAGTTTGCCTCGCTCAAAAGATTCGGCCATAGGTTAATGCGGGAATATTCTCACATCCATCCCCCTAGCGCCACGGACCAGCCGATCGACATGACTGCCAGTCCAGCGCTGCCACCATTTCTGCTCGAGACTATGCCCTACGAAAATCTGCGTGAAGCCGCGTTCACGAGCAAACTGGAGAATGGCTGCGATGGGTTCTTCTCCTTCGAGAATTTGGATCTCCGCGCCACCTTCGCGAGCGATCGCTAGGTTCCTGTCCAGCAGGATCTGATCATCCCCGAAGAGTTTAGGCTGCCGGACATAGGCGACTACCAATTCTCCATGGAAACGGTCCGCATTGCGTCGTCCGCTTTCAATCATCGTGCGTGCATTGGCTTGCGGTGTAACACACACCAAAATACGTTCCTGCGCCCCCAGGGATGCGCTGACTCCGTTCCTTTGAAGATACGTCTCCAGTTGATGATCGACGACATCCGCAGCCAAAAGTAAAGCGATCTCCCGCAATTCTGAAAGTCTGCGCGCAAAGTCGTTGCCATCTGGTTGCGCGGCCTCCTGAGTTCGGCTCAGCGTCATTTCGGGGGGAGCGTCTACCAAAGAGATTTCATCAGCACCAAACAGAAAGCTCTTGGGCACTGTATGCGTGACGTGCTTGCCGGTGATGGCTTCCACTCGTTCGCGCAGCTCCTCGATGTATTGGACGTTGACCGAAGTAATCACGTCGATGCCTGCATCCAGAACCTGGCGAACGTCCTGCCATCGGCTCGCATTCGCCGAGCCCGGCGGATTGTTGTAGGCCAACGCATCCACCAGGCAAACACGCGGACGACGTCGCAGAACCGCGACAACG
>JBDTUY010000152.1:0-9770 GCA_040007495.1 Acidobacteriota bacterium
CGTCACGAACTGCGGCGCCGACCTGTGCGTCGTCGTAGGCGCCGATGTCTTCCATCAGGAAGTCGACCAAACGCGATTCACGCTGCAGGATTCCCAGGATTTGTACAGCTCCATCGGCGGGACCAGTGGTCGGCTTCGGAGGCGCGGGAGCGGGTGCCGGACTGGCGGCCTGGGTGGCTTGCGCTGCGGCCTTGGCGGGCACGTATTTGGAGTACCCGAACGCCTGCGCGATATCGGCAGGGAGCGATCCGCCAAACAGGATGGAGAAGAAACTGCGAAATGCGAATGAAATGCGGCTCAAAGAAGACTGCCTTTCCGTTTGGTAAATGAATGTCGGCTTCTCTTAAGGATACACCGCAGACATCAGGGAACCGGGACGAACAGGGCGGCGGATTCGTCCCAGCTTAGAGTTGGAGAGGTGCCTGGCGACGATGCTTGATCGGAGATACTGACCAGGTGCACGCGATTCGAGGGAACGCCTGTGCGCCACTCAACGCATTGCGGGAAGCCATTGCCCAGAAAGTAAACGCCATCACGGAGTTTCGGTAGGTTGGCGACGGCGATCGCACCGTTGGTGAGTGCGGCGGCACGTCCGACTTGTTGGCACGCAGCGCGGCCTAGAATCGTCACCGGTTCTACGATGCTCAGATTGTGTTGCAGCGTCGCGAATTGGAACAGGATGATGGTCGCGCCCGCGAGTAGCGCTCCTCGGAATTTGGGCACCGATTGCAACGCGAAGCCAACAAGCACGGCGAAGCCTACCGAAGGCAAGTATAGGACTCGCGACTTCTCCATGTCCTGGCCGATCAACAGCAGGTGCTGAACGGGCAGGGAAGCGATCCAAACGAAGGCCAGAGCCGGCCAGTGGAGATTCGCTCGATTCCAGAGCAGCCAGCCAATACCGAGCATCGCGCAGAGTAACGTGAGGCACAGGAACATGTCGGGTTGATGCGTCCAGTTGATGGGGAACCAGAGAATGGCCCAGATTCTCCACCCGAGCGCCTTGATCGTGCGAATCAGGCTGAATGTGAAGATATCGGGTTGTGACCCTGTCTGATAACCGCCGATTCCGCTCAACAGGACCCAACGGTACAGGAATATCGCCGCGCTGACGGCGTAGGGCGTGACTAGTAGACGCAGTGGGAGCTTGCGCCAGAATAACAGAGTGACCAAAAGGGGCCACCCATAGGCAGCCTCCTTCGAGAGTAATGCTGCGGCCCCAGCTAGCAATGCCACAGCGATCCACAAACCTTGGCGTTTTGTGTGGCTTGCTCGATAGAAGCAGAGCAAGCTGGATAGAAGGAAGAAGGTCGCCAACAGGTCGAATCGCCCTGCGACCCACGCTGCCGATTCTGGCCGTGATCCGTGGATGCCGAACAGCAGGCCCGCGAATAACGCCGCCCATGAATTCAAGCCGAGCCGGCGTGCCAGGAAAAACACCAGAATGCAGTTAGCGATGTGCCAAACCAGGTTGCCGAGTCTCCAGCGAAATTCGTCATGACCGGCGAACATTGCGTCTATGCGGTAGTCGTACATCCCCAAAGGTCGGAAGAAATGATCGACTGCGGGGATGGTCCACTGATCGACCCAGAAGGATGATGGCGCGTGCAGGACGGCAGGTAGATGGACATAGTCGTCGAAGATCAGCGGGAAGCTGAGGCTGTGCCAGAACGCAGCGGCCACCAGCACGATCAACGTCGCTATGCACCATGCGGTTGGTAGCGTCGGCTGCGGGGATTGGCCTTGGTCGGTTGACGCTTGGGTACGTGATGAGGCCCAGAGCAGCATTGCCGATACCGCCGCGATGGCCTCTACGTTCAGAGGTGAGCGGACCAACGAAAACGGTCCGACGAGGGCCCGGATTGTTAGCAATAATGCCGCGATGCAGAACGTGGCGAGCAGGCCAAGGCGCAACGCGCCCTTGAGCGTCATGCTCCCGATTTTCCCACGGAATCGCTTGAAGACAGCATCCATTCTCGCGCCAAGGAGGTAGAAAATCGAGAGGCATAGTATACTCGGAGACATCGGTGTTCTCCTTACCTGTCATCTGGATTACGGCCATCGCGATTCTTAGCGCGGCGGCGGGAATCTGGCTTACCTCTTACCAATCGCTCTCGCGGAAACTTGTACCGTTCGGCGGCGGAGCCTTGCTGGGCGTGGCGATCTTCTGGGTGCTGCCTGAGATGGCGGAGTTCTTTCAATGGTCAGGCGCGCTGCTGTGGATCGGCGCTGGCGGGCTACTGTTGGCGGTAATTGACCGTTACCTTTATCCGGTTTGCCCGGCCTGTTCACCGGAGCACGATCACGCGCATTGCTCGACTCGGTTGCATGGGTTTGCCACGCCCTTATTGATCGCCGCATCGATCCACAGTCTGTTGGACGGTTGGACTGGCGCGGCTGGTATGAGCGAGGACCTACATCAACATTTTGGAATTGCGTTCCTAACCGGGCTCGCGGCGCACAAGATTCCCGAGGGCTTAGCCTTGGGCGTGATCGCCGAAGCGTCGCTTCGCTCCCGCAACAGCGCGATGCTGTGGTGCGCGCTGTCACAACTCGCAATGGTGTTGGGCGTTGGGCTTGAGTCGCTGTTCGCCCCCTATATGGGCATGCTGGGAATTCACATCTTGCTCGCGTTGGCGGGTGGGAGTTTTATCTATCTGGGAATCCACGCAGTACATGGCGAGCTGCGGCGAAGCGGCACGAGGCCTGCTCTGGTACCTGCGTTGACTGGTGTTGCCGGGTCGAGCGTGCTGCGGCTGCTGCTGCGGTAATTCGTCAGGCATCCACCGGTGGCCGACGCTTGTGCCAATCGGTCTGCTGTTGAAATAAGCTCCCGATCCCGATCAACTGATTCTCATAAAACGGCCGACCCACCACGGAGATTGCGACCGGTAGACCATCCGCGAAGCCGCATGGTAGCGATAGGGCAGGAAGGCCGCAGAGATTTGCCGCCGGAATGATCGAGCTTAGGCCTGCACTGCTACCGGAGCTGCTGCTGCCCGAGCCCAGAGGCTCCGACGCGCGGCTGGCGGTCTGAAAGCGTGTCGGTGTCAGCAGCACATTCACGCCCAGCAACAAGGTTTTCATCGCGGACTGAATCAATGATCGGACGCGCATGGCGCGCAGGAAGTCGGTCGCGGGTAGATCCAGATACGATTTCAACCCCGCGATCTGCTCGGCGTCGTGCAGTCCGTCGACCTTGCCGCTGCGGATGAATTCCTCGAAGATCGATCCGGCTTCCCCTGCCAGAATCGTTGCTAAAACATCCGAGTATGGGAAATCGGGGAGAGTCACTTCCTTCAAGTGATAGCCCTGTGCCCGGATTGCTTCAAGCGCGGTGCGCAATGCGGGTCTGGCCGATGGCTGAGTCCATTCTTCGAAATCGACGGGAGCGTATCCGATCGTGATGTCATCCGGGCGCCGCTGAAAGCGTACGTTATAGTAGCTCTGGCCTGCCGAGCCTGGATCCTGGTTGTCGCCGCCCGCGATCTCATGCAGGACCAAGGCGCAGTCCTCCGCGGATCGGCACATCGGACCCAGCTTGTCCAACGTCCATGAGAGTGCCATCGCTCCCCGGCGGCTGACAAGTCCATAGGTCGGACGCAGACCGGTCACGCCGCAAAACGCACTCGGTGTCAGAATGGAACCCGACGTCTCAGAACCTAGCGCGAAGGTTGCGAGGCCTGCAGCGACGGCGGCAGCTGAGCCGCTGGAAGAACCGCCGCTCCAGCGCGTCCGGTCCCAAGGATTCAGTCCTGGTCCGGTGACCGATGCCGCTGCGAAGCGATAATTGCCGCCACCTGCCAGCGAGACCATCGAGGTCTTTCCAATCAGGATCGCTCCAGCGGCATTGAGCTTTCCGATGACCTGGGCGTCCTCCTTAAAAACCTGCGCGGCGAACGGTCTTGCTCCCCAAGCCGTCGGGACATTCTTGACCGCGATCAGATCTTTTGCAGCGTATGGAATGCCGTGAAGGGGACTGCGAATACGACCTATTTTCAGATCCGAATCTGCGTCGCGGGCCTGACGAACGGCTTGTTCCCGCAACGATAAGGCGACTGCATTATAGCGGGCCCCGAGCCGTTCAAAGCGATCACAGAAGGCACGGGTGAGTTCCACGCAGGAAAATTGCTTGGCGCGTAGTTTGGCACCCAGCTCCGTAATGGAGGCGTAATAGACGTCGGTGGAAAGGTCCGCCACGTTAGATCTTGGCCTTGAACTGAGTTGCGGGTTCGGTGGACATCGGCAGGTTGACTCTGGCGACGCGCTGCGCTGCCGCGCGAGCAGAAGCACGGACCCGATCCAACTCTTGCGTGGCAGCCGGGACCTGTGCGCTAAGCCCTGCGGTCCCGGCAATGGAGATCGCCGTCAAAGATTGCGCGAGTTGGCGACGCGAGAGTTGCATAACGCCATTATAAGCGTCTCACTGGGCACTCGGAACTGGTCGCGGGAAACAGAAAGGGACAGCCTTGTGGCTGTCCCTGATATCCAGACTTGAATGAAGTTCTACTTACCTGCAGGTGTTCCAGGTTTTGCCGGGCTCGCTGTGGGCTTGGCAGGGGGAGCGGCTGGTGGCTTCACGGCAGCCGGGGTGCCTCCGCCAACGGACTTCGCCGGGGCAGCCGATGCGCCTCCTGCGACGGGATGGGACTTGTCATAGGCTTCGATAATCGCCTGCGTGATCTCAACACCGTTGGCGGCCCACAACAGACCGGAGTTCGGATTCGCGGCATCGAATAGGATGGCGAAGTTATTGTCCCTGGCATACGTGTCGATGGTCACGCGCATCTTATTGCTCAGATCATCCAACAGTTTGCGTTGATACTCTTCGCTTTCGGCCTGATAATCTTCTACCGCGCGGTTGTACAGTTTCGTCTTGGATTCAATCGTCCGCTGTTGATCCGCCTTCGCGGTTTCTGAAAGAGTATTGCCGCCGCGTTGTAGTTTCTCGGTCAGGTCGCGAATCTCTCCCTGCATCGCTTCCAACTTCTTGGTTGCCGGATCCACGAAGTCGCGCTGCAGCTTGGCAACGGCCGCTTGACCCTCCTGCGTGGCAGGAACCGCTTGCTGCAGATTGATGATGCCGATCTTGGTTGGCTGGGCCACCGCCAGGCCAGCCGAAAGGATCAGGCCGATCGCAAAAAACTTTGTCACAGAGAACTCCTCAGTTTGAAATCGTACTTGGGTTTGAAGTCGTAGTTACCAGTGTACTGCTGCATCCGCGACAGATGCGAATCAAGGCGATAGGCACTTAGAAAGTTCTGCCAATCGTAAAACGGAAAGTAGACCGCTTCTCCACAAAGGGAAGCGGCGCGCCGAACGTCGCAACCGAGTTTATGAAGGACGCCGTGTTCGGGAAATAGCTGCGATCGGCAACCACGGGAGCCTGTATGTATTGTTCCAACCGGCTGGGGTTGTAGGCCCAGTAAACGCGGAATGGTTGATTGAATACTGGCATCAGAATACGAAACTCGATACCAGTCGACATGCGGATTTTGTCGGTGCCCTGTGCGACTACGGCCCGGTTCAGAAATGCTGCCTCGGGGAATTGAGCATTCAGGTCGTCGATCCGGCCCGGGTTCAGTTTCAACTGGCTGATATTGGACAGACGGTTCACGCCAGCGTCGAAGAACGCAGCTGCTGTAAGCGGTCCAAAAATCGGGATCTGATACTCGAAGTTGGCAACGATCTTGGTATCGCCACCCGGAGAGATCAACTGATAAGCGGGTATGGTGGTCGTAACGTCGGTTAGCGCGCCGGTTGTAGGCGACTTCTGTTGCCGCGGTGTGCCGTCGGCATTCAAGACGTTGACGGTTCCGGTAGTCGGGACGTAGGCGATGGGGCTCAACGTATATAGCGGAAAACCTCGAATGTCATTCTCGCCACCCATATAAAAGCGATTGAAAGGTGCCGCGACCTTACCGCCGTAACCGGTGACATACTGACCCAGGATATGCATCCCGATGACGTGTTTCGGCTTTAGTCCCTTGCGCCAGTGCGCCCAATCGATAACGGGTTCGATTTGATTTATGTTTCCCCCCAGGATTGATCCGGCGAACTGTATCTGGGCGGAGACACGCGTGCCACGCGTTGGCGTCATGGGACTATCGGAGGAGTTGTAACTGTAAGTCGGGGTTATGGATGAAGTCTTAATGCCGGTCAGCTGATTCTGCCCGTTGATCTGCTGGAAACTCAGGTAATCGTAATACTGGGCCGCCGCTTCCGTCAGAGTCGTAACGCTTTGGATGTTATAGCCATACGAAATACCCAGGCGTGCGAAGCTGCCCCGAACCAGATAGCTGGCGAACGCGGTAAAACCTTTGCTGTTGGAAATGTAGTTCAGCAGGTTCTGCGAACCAAGTGAATTATAGAGCGGGATGAGATTCGCACCCGCCAGTACCGACGCCTCGCGGCCCTGATCGTAGCTGAATCGGCTGATATTTACCGACATACCAACTTGCACCGGATGATCCAGGAAGTAAGGTTCCGTAAAGCTAAGCACTGCGTCTTTATAACGCGTGCCTACGCTGGTGGAGAGACTCAGCGTTTCTCCAAGGCCCAGGAAGTTGTTGGTCGAGTACGAGAAGCCAAGGAAGCTGCCCGAGATACCGGAAACGCCGCCACTCATCTGAATGGTGTTCTTGCCTTGTTCCTTGACGCGCAAGGTTAGATCGACCGTATTGGTTCGCGTATCGGTCTTGACGTCCACGGATTCTTCCGCCTTCAGCGGTTGGAAATACCCGAGTTGATTGAGACGCAGGATGCTGAGTTCCCACAGGTTGGTACGGTACGGGTCGCCTTCGCTGACCAGAAGTTCACGCCGGATCACCTTGTCGCGGGTAGTGGTGTTGCCGGAAAAATCGATGCGGCGAATGAAGAATTGCCCGCCTTCATCGAAGTTCAGCGTCAGGTTCACCTGGTCGCTGTTCGGAACAACCTCGGGGACTGGATCGGAGAAGAAGTTAATGTAGCCGTAGCTTCCATACAGTTTCCGGAGCTGCTCGATCCCTTTTTGCAGTTTCTCAGTTGAGAAGATGTCGCCTTTGCTCATTCCAAAAATGGGTGCCATCAACGCTTGCGGTGCCTGGAACAATTTGACGCCGGTGAAATTGATATTGTTCAAATGGTAAAGGCGGCCTTCTTCAACGGTGATCTTCAAATCGGCACGCTTGCCCGGTTTGCCGGAATGCAGCAAGGGTAATCGGAACTTGTCACCCATGCTTTCGATGATGTCCGGGGGATCGGTTGCGACGTGCGCGCCAAAGTAGCCATTCTTCTGATAAAACTGCGTGATCATCTGCGCGTCGAAGTCCAGCTTCGTCGCGTCGTAGGTCTTCGGAAACAGATTCTCCGCAAAGTAGGAATAGGGAATTCCAATTGGCTTTAGAGCCTTCATGGAACGGCGAACCAAAACATCGCTATAGACTTTGTTGCCCTCGATGTTGATCTTGCCGACTCTTACTTTTGGCCCCTCGGTGACTTTCAACGTAATCTTGACAGACGATGGCGGCACCGGATCGACGATGGTGTCGACAATGGCGTATTGGCGTCCGCGCTCCGTCAGGAACTCCTGCAGAACGTTGCGGGCCCGCTGTAGACGGTTGGCATCGAACGTCGATTCCACACTGAGGCCGACGTGGCGGTCGCGGAAACGATCCAAAATCTCCGAGGTCGTTACCGATTTCGCTCCCACGAAATCGATGACACGAATAACCGGACGTTCCACCAGGACGAAGCGTACGATCCAGCCACCCGTTTCGCTCCGCTCGCGCTCTCGGCGGATGTCGTCGAAGCGGCCAGTATTCCATAGGGTTAGCAGATCGCGATGGAGCGATTCTTCGTTATAAAGATCGCCCTTCTTGGTGAAGATTTGGGCACGCATCGTATCTGGAGGAACTCGCCGCGCACCGCGAAACTCGATGACATCGATCACGTCGGATTCGGTCTTTGGAGCGGCTGCGGCAGGTGTCTGCGACGGGACGCCTTCAAACGGATTAACCGGCTTGGCGGGTTGTGCCGTAGGGGGCGCGGGCGTTACGGATTCAAATGGGTTGGCCGGTTTTGCCGGTGCTGTAGGCTGCTGCGCAAACGACTGCTGTCCGGTTCCCATGAACAACGTACCAGCGGCCACAAGACACGCAAACGCCCGCCACATTCCTATCCGGGGCCGGGAAATCTGCGGTCCGGGGCACTGACGTCCTGCCGTGGATGGCGTCATCTAAAGAACATTCCTTTCAACTCCGGGCATAGCACGGCAGTCAGCGCCTGAAGTTCGGAGTTGGGTTACAGCTGTTGGGTAAGACACCTGATACAAGTCCCTCATTTTACCTTATCTTCGGCCACGGCGTCATATCGATCCATTGATTTTACGCCACTTCTCCGCATCTGGCTGGCCATCGCATACAAACTGTAGAATCAGTGATTTCGTGCCGATCCGCCGTGAAGGCAGGGCACAGGTGTGCGAGGCAGCGGCTTCCCGGGCGACCGGCGGCGGGACCGCTATACTTGTCTCAAAGCTCAGGGTCCTTCCAAAATACTTATGCACAAGCGAGCCGTCATTACGGGGATGGGTGTCGTCAGCCCGAATGGTATGGGCGTTCCGGCGTTCTGGTCGGCGACCCGGGCCGGCGTGAGTGGAATCGGACCAATCACCCGTTTCGACGCCTCCGAGCTTCCGGTGCAGGTGGCTGGCGAGGTCCGGAATTTCGACGAAGATCTGTGGGTTTCGGCCAAGGACCGCCCGCATGTTTCCCGCGCGGTTCCCCTGGCGATTGCCGCCGTCTCGGAGGCTCTGCAACAGGCGGGCATTGATCCAGCGAAGCTGCCCCGCGACCAGTTACGTAGAATTGGGGTGATCGTAGGATCGGGCGGCGGGAGCGTCGAATTCACCGAAGAGCAGTACCGCTTGTATCACACGGGCCAATGGCGACAATGCAGCGTCTACGTGGTTCCCAGTTCGACCATGGGCACGCTCGCCAGCGAGGTGTCGATGAAGTTCGGTTTCCGCGGGCTGAGTCACGTGATCACCACTGGGTGCACTTCGTCTACCGATGCAGTTGGCTACGCCCTGCAGTCCGTCCGTGCAGGGAGCCTGGATACGATCATCGTTGGTGGCGTGGATGCGACCATTGCCCCTCTAATCCTGCGCGGCTTCATCGCGATGCGGATCATGTCGCAGGGGTGGAATCAAGCTCCGGAGCGCGCTTCCCGGCCCTTTTCGCGGGATCGCGGTGGGTTTGTGATCGCAGAGGGTGCGTGGTTCTTCGTCGTCGAAGAGCGGGAGCGGGCTTTGGCCCGAGGTGCTACGATCCTGGCCGAGATCGCGGGCTACGGTTCGACCTGCGATGCTTACCATCGAGTCCGGCTGGAGGAATGCGGAGAAGAACCCGCTCGCGCGATGGGTCTCGCCTTGGAAGATGCCAGAGTCGCGGGTGAGCAGATCGGGTATTTGAACTACCACGGCACCGGCACCGAATTGAACGATCGGATTGAAACTCGTGCGGTGAAAATGGCGTTTGGCGACCATGCCGACCAACTGCCGGGTTCATCGCTCAAAAGCCTGATCGGGCATCCGCAAGGGGCGGCTGGCGCGGCCGGCATCGCGGCGACCATTTTGGCCATGCGGGACGGTTTTCTCCCACCGACCGTGAACCTGGACGTCGCAGATCCCGAGTGCGATCTCGACTATATTCCCCACATTGGTCGAACTGCCGACGTCGAGTACGCAGTTTGCAACTGCATTGCGTTCGGCAGCAAGAACTCCGCCGTCG
>JBDTUY010000153.1:0-9711 GCA_040007495.1 Acidobacteriota bacterium
ATGTCCTACTAGGTGAACTGCCCTGGAAGGAGGCGGTAATCACTGTCGAAACCATACCATCGTTGGACGTTCTACCGGCAGGACCACCTTCGCGAAGGGCCGGGGACTTGGTGGGCCGCGGAATTGTCGAATTGCTGGAAGAGGCAATTGCTAAGTATGACCTGGTAATCCTGGACGCTCCGCCCCTGCTCGGGTTCGCTGAGCCGCTGCAGATGGCGACCGCCGTGGATGGTGTCATCATCGTCGCCAGAGCCGGCCAGACAAGTAGAAAGGCTGTGGCAAGTGTGATCGCCACCCTGAATCGACTTCGAGCCAACATCATTGGCCTGGTGCTGAACGAAGTCCACAAGAACCTGAGCGATAGCTACTACTACTACGGCTACTATCGCAGCTACTACCGTCCTCTAGAGGAAGAAGAGACGGAGCACACAAAACAAAAGGGAGCTACGGCATGAGCGCAAACTCCGGATCGGCAGCCGCGTCCGCCCTGGCACCAGCACGAGCTTTCATAGGCGTACACGACGGACACAACGCATCGGTCGCAGTGGTCCGCGCAGGCAAAGTCGAATTCGCACTCCAAGAAGAGCGCCTAACCCGCATCAAGAATCAAGGAGATGCGCCTAGGCTGGCAACCCGCAGAGCATTGGAGCTGGTAGGAAGTTCTGAGACTTCAGTATCTTTGAACGGCCATTACATGAACTACCAGCAGTGGGATCGGGAAACAGTGTTGCTCGACTATGAGAAATCGGCTACTCTGGCCTCCCGGCTGAAACAACCACTGAAAAATACTTTCATCGACCGCGCGTACCAGCGCCGCAAGGCAAGTGAGCGAACCGCGCAGTTGGAGACGATTGGATTAGGAAGCAGCATGAGCGCGATCGAACACCATCGCGCGCATGCCTCGGCAGCCTACTACACTGCCCCTTGGCGTGAATCCAGTCCAAGTCCCACTCCGTCTGGCAAGACCCTCGTCCTGACTTGCGACGGCTCCGGTGATCGCCTCTCCGCCACCGCAAGCATCGGTGAGGGCAGTAACTTAACTCGCATTGCCGAGGTCAGCGAACACGATTCCATCGGTCGGCTCTACTCGCTCGTCACACGCTACATGGGCATGGTCCCGTTGGAGCATGAGTACAAGGTGATGGGACTAGCACCGTACGCCTCAAACTCCAGAGGCGCTGCAGCAGTTGCACAGATGTTCCAGGATCTGTTCGAGTTCTCCACTGACGGACTCTCGTGGAAGCGCAAAGCTGGTGTGCCATCCATGTACGCCGCTTACGGATTCCTCGGGCGTTTGTTGGCTGGGCAGCGGTTTGATCACATCGCCGCAGGGACTCAGATGTTTATCGAAAACATGCTGGCCCGTTGGGTCGGCAATGCCGCTCGCGCCACAGGCCTGAGCCAGATCGCGTGTTCCGGCGGGGTCTTCATGAATGTGAAGGCGAATTTGTCAATTCTAGAACTGCCTGAAATCGAAAAAGCCTACGTATTTCCCTCGTGCGGCGACGAATCGAATAGTATCGGTGCGGCTTGCGCCGATGCCATTGCCGCGGGTGACCCAGTGTTCCCACTGGAAGGATTCTATTACGGAGACGAGATCACAGACGCCGAGGCCCAACTGGCTCTTGAAGAAGCAGCTAGTGCTGGATGCCGTCTGCGCTTCTCTCTGGAATCGAACATTGAACGAGCTACGGCAGAACAGCTCGCCCAGCACAAGATCGTCGCGCGGGCCAGCGGCAAAATGGAGTTTGGCGCACGCGCCCTGGGAAATCGCTCAATCCTGGCGCGGGCCGATTCGCCGGATGTGGTCCGTACCATCAACGAGGCGATCAAAAACCGGGATTTTTGGATGCCATTTGCGCCCTCTGTCCTTGCTGAAAGTGCGGACCGCTACTACTCCAAACCCAAGCCCATCGCGTCGCCGTACATGATGTTTGCTTTTCGATCCTTGCCTGAGACGAGGAAGGCGTTTCCTGCTGGACAGCACCCCTTCGACTTCACAGCAAGAGCGCATGAGGTAACAGCGAAGCACAATCCTGGCTATCATTGCATGCTTCAGGAGTATGAATCAATGACCGGCTCAGGCATTGTTCTAAACACTTCCTTCAATCTGCATGGCGAGCCGATCGTGTATCGCGCCAAAGATTGCGTGGACGTCTTTGTTCGCAGCGGCCTTCAGAACATGGCGCTCGGGAATTGGTGGGTGGAGAAATTAGCATGAACGTTCTCCTCACCGGAGCGGCAGGATTCATCGGGTATCACGCAGCTCAACGGTTGCTCGGCCAAGGACACCGAGTAGTCGGCGCTGACAACTTGAATCCTTACTACGACCCGGCTTTGAAGCGAGCGAGATTGGCTCGGCTGACGGCGCACCCCCGCTTTCAGTTTCACGAAATCGATCTGATCGATCGGACACATGCCGAAGTACTGCTAGCACGCGAGCAATACGATGTGGTCCTGCACTTGGCCGCTCAGGCCGGTGTGCGCTATTCAATCGAGAATCCCCATGCATACACGGAATCAAACATCACTGCATTTCTCCACATCCTGGAAGGCTGTCGTCGAGGCAAGATTCCCCGGTTGGTATATGCGTCCTCAAGCTCGGTATACGGCGGCAATACCAAAACCCCATTCGCAGTCGGCGATCCAGTCGATACTCCGGTTTCATTGTATGCGGCGACCAAGCGGGCCAACGAGCTGATGGCCCATTGCTACACACATCTTTATGGCTTTGCCGCGACCGGCCTGCGTTTCTTCACCGTCTACGGACCATGGGGACGTCCCGATATGGCTCCTTTCAAATTCGCAGAAGCGATCGAGCGGGGTTCGCGGATCGACATCTACAACTACGGGCGCATGCAGCGCGACTTCACCTATGTTGACGACATTGCCGAGGGTCTCCTCCGTACCCTTGAGCGCCCAGAAAAAGGACATAAGGTCTACAACATCGGCAACTGCTCCCCGGTTAGATTAATGGACTTCGTTCACGCCATGGAAAAATCGATGGGCAAGCGCGCGCACCGCCGTTTCATGCCGATGCAGGCCGGTGACGTCTTGACTACGCACGCCGATGTCGAGGACTTCTGCCGCTACACCGACTTCCGCCCCGCAACGCCTGTGGAAGAGGGCGTCGAACGATTTGCGTCCTGGTATCGAAGCTACTACGGACGAGCCGCGTCTGCTCGGGTAGCGTAGGCCTGTCCAATTCAAAATGTCACGTATGCCGCTCGTAATCCTAAATACGCTTCTGCTTCTTGCTCTATGCGAGGGCACCGCTCGATTGGCGGAGTGGTGGCATCCCGCAGTCGAGGATGTGAGCTTCGACTATGCGCCGTATCGCATGCTCAAGATGACGCGTGCACCTTGGCAGTTCAATCGAGACGGGTTTCGGGCGGCTGAGCTTACCAGCTACCGTGCGAACGGGTCGCACCGATTCCTGATCGAATTCCTGGGGGGATCCGTTTGTCTCGGCGTCGGGACGAATCCGGGCAAGACCGTTCCTGAGCAGTTGGATGAGTCTCTGCACGCTGCCGGTTTAGAATATGCAACTGTCGTGAATCTCTGTCAGGGTGGCGCAACTTCGGCGCAAGAACTTGCAATCTTCTTGCAGTATGGATTGCCGCTTCGACCCCAAATGGTCCTTTCCTTTGACGGGGCGAACGATCTGATGCATCCTCTCCCTATGGGCGACGACGACGTAGCGAATCTCCCCTATCGCAACCATGAGCTTCAGGCTTTGTTCGACGGACATCATGGACTTTTGTCGCACCTCGCATTGACGCGCGTTGCTGGGCGCTTGGCTCGACACGCCCCGCCTCGACCGATGAATGTGGCTTCCGCAGTGCCCGTTGATCAGATTCTCGACTCCTATTTATACGTAACTAATGTTGTTCGAACACTGACCAAGGCTCAGGGCGGAAGCTACGGCTTGATCCTCCAGCCCACCCTTCATTACGACAAGTCTTGGAGCGCAGAGGAGAAAACTATGTGGCGAGCGCGTCACCCTACGGATTCGGAATCGTCATCGGCCTATGCTCGATCTCTGTATTCTGCCGCCCGAGTTGCCGTCACCAAGTGGTCGAACGATGTCGGGGAGCCAGTCTACGATTTGACACAAACATTTCACGGTTTAGACTCTACTGTCTACTCGGACAGCGTGCACTTTACGGGGACAACTGGATATCGCATGCTTGAGGCCGCATTGGAACAACAGGGCTTGGTTGCGGCAATCAGGGTCCAATACCAAATGTGGAATCGCACATCGCCGCAGAAACCATGGACCGGCACCTCATCCGATGAAGAGAATCTCACACACGCAGCGGTGCATGACCTCGGGAGCACGCAATGGCGACCCTAGCGACCTCTGTGGCACTCCCGAACCCGTCGAACCGAGCTTCTGCGGCATGGCGACCGATTATTCGTGCCATGGGCCAAACCGGCGGCGCTTCATTGGGAAGTGGTCTACTGAGCCTGCTCGCGACCAAAATAATCGCCGTGGTTCTGGGTCCGTCACACGTAGGACTTGTCTCGACCCTCCAACAACTCAGGCAGACTGCATTGACGGGTGCGACGCTCAGCGGACAAACTGCTTTGGTTCAGGGGGTTTCCTCTACCGTAGGCGCACCTCGGCGAGCATACCTGCGCACAGTGACGGCTTTGATGGTCGGCGCGTCTACCGCTGTCGTAGCCACAATGTTGCTCGCACCGCACGCAACATTGGCTTTCGCTGGACTTAACCAGCAAAACCCCGCGTATGTATCTCTGATTCGTTGGTTAGCCATTGCTGTAGCCCTTTCCGCCATCTATGTATACTTGGCTGCCTTGCTGAACTCGCTGGGCGCCATTGGAACTCTGGCGTTCGTCCAATTGGCCGGACCTGCCGCGATGGCGATCCTCGCTTACCCGGTGGCCCGTTTTGTGTCCGGAGGGAGTAGCACTTGGTTCGCCGTTCTGCTGGGTGGCTCCGCTGCAGTTTCCGTTGCAGCCGCTTGGCAGGCATTGAGGCGTCACCGTAATCTGATCCACGATTGGTTCTCCGATGACACTGATAACAACGGCTCCGCACAAAAGCGGGGCTACACGACGGCGGCAAAACAGTTCTTCGCAATTTCCGGAGCAATGTTCACGGGAGGGCTGATCACCCATTTTGCCTTGGTCACCGTTCGCGCAAGGATTCTTCGCGGGCAGGGTTTGGACGTGGGGGGTCAGTTTGATGCGGCCTGGGCGATCAGTATGAATCAAGCCAGCTTGGTACTGGCATCCTTGCAAACTTACTATTTGCCAACACTCGCTGCGGCCAAGGATCGGGGGGCCCGTCAGACACACATCTCGCATACGTTGACCATTGCCTCGTTTGCCGCAACTGCACTGATCTGCACGTTGATCATCGCGAAGCCCTGGGTTGTTCGCTTACTCTATTCCGAACAGTTCCGCCTCACCCCTGGTTATCTACGATGGACTCTGATCGGAGACTACCTAAAGATCACCAGTTGGCTGCTCTCAATTCCGCTAATCGCAACGGCAAATATGCGAGCATTCTTCTCAGCGGACCTGTTCGCCTACGTGGCCTTTGTGGTCTCGGCTGTGTTGCTCAATCGATGGTGGCCTGCTGCCGATAGCGCCTCGATTGCATTTGTCATCCTCTACGCCGCGCATCTAACCTTCTGTGCGACGTGTCTGTGGCGCAAACGAGAATTCCGTCCGGACCGGCGGACCATCGGCACCTGGGCAGGTGGCCTAACCGCCATTCTTGCGGTATCCGCCGTCTGCTGGAGACGGGTATAAGATGCATCCTCCGCAAATCGTTCCCCCATCCGTGTCAGTTACGATCGCGACGTATAACCGATCCTCCATGGTTCGACAGGCGATTGAGGCGGCGATGGCCCAGACTCTTCCGCCAGCAGAAATTGTCGTCACAGACGATGCCTCGACAGATGATACCTGGACCGCATTGCAGAGCGTCGCCCAGGGTGAACCTCGGGTGCGGGTATTTCGGCAGACTACGAACTCCGGCGGAGTGGCAAATTGGAACTTTGCCATCAATCAGACTCACGGCGACTATATCGCGTGGTGCTCAGATGATGACCGCTTCTTGCCTGATCATCTGGAAGCCTCGGTCGCGTATCTTGAGGAACATCCTTCGGTGGGCTTTGTACACGCTGGTTTTGTTGATGCCATCGAAACAGAGAACGAAAACGAACGGGTCGCGCGACCGCTGAGGTTCCCCTCCGATAACGTGCTTGAAAGCAAGGATTTGATGAAGTATCTGGTCCGTTATTATGACTGGCCTTTTCACCCGTCGACGATCGTGATGCGGCGCCATGTGTGGAATGAAGTGGGTCCGTTTGATGCCCGGTGTGCGCTGGCCGATACCGATTGGTTCGTCCGGGCAGTCGAGCATTTCCCCGCAACTCTGCTTGCTAGGCATAGCGTCCTGAATCGCCGTCACCCCGGCAATTGGAGCAATCGACTGGGCAGTGCCAAAATGCAACGGGAGATCTTTGAGATCGTAGAGGCCCTGATCGAACGAACGTTTTCCCAATCGCCCTTTCTCCGTTACTTTTGGCGGATGGCCTGGCGTAATAACGTCCGTCTCCGGCTGTCGTTGACATTAAAGGCACGGCTCCGTTTCGGACAAAAGGAGGGAGCCATCGCCGCTTGGCAACAATTAGCGAACGGCACTGGGAGCACACTCCCTGGCTGGCTCGTCCGATTCGGAGATAAGCTCATCCGACGCTGGTGCGCACGACGGACACCGGTGTTTGAGGATGCTCGCCAAAGCGTGAGTCCGCTTTAAACCTTGATCTCGTGTACCGCCCGCTAACCGACTTACATATGTGTGGAATTGCAGGAGTCATAGGTCACCGCAACGCCGTGGAACTCACGCAGGCGATGACACTGGCGTTGGCGCATCGTGGACCTGATGGCAGCGGCATTCAGCCGGTCACGACTGCGTCTGGCTGTCCAGGGGCGTTGGGGCATCGGCGCTTGGCGATTCTCGATCTCTCAGATCGGGGTTCCCAGCCCATGACTTCGCAAAACGGACGCTGGACTATTGTGTTTAACGGCGAGATCTTCAACTACCGGGAATTGCGCGATGAACTGGATCGCGAAGCAGGTCGAATTGCTTGGCGGTCGGAAACCGACACTGAGGTCTTACTGGAAGCCGTAGCCGCTTGGGGGCCTGAACGCACGTTTCGACGCTGTGTGGGCATGTTCGCACTAGCGCTGTGGGACCACCGCGAGCGGGTCCTCACCCTGGGTCGTGATCGAGTGGGAGAGAAACCTCTAGTATATTTTCACAACGGTGTGACCTTTGCATTTGCTAGCGAACTGAAGGCTCTAGCGACGCTGCATGACTCGCGATTGGATCCGACAGCAGTGCAGTTGTATTTGGCCTTGGGTTATATTCCTGCTCCGCATGCGATTTTCGTAAATACTCACAAGTTGGCCGCCGGACACTTATTGCGTTTCGCCAACGGTCGACTCGTCATCGAACGGTGGTGGTTCCCGGAACTATCTACTGATGTGTCGTCGGCAACCCACGAGCAGAAACTCATCGAGGTGCGCGCGTTGGTGGGAGACGCTGTAGAACAAAGGCTTCGCGCGGACGTCCCGGTCGCCTTAGCCCTCAGCGGCGGGATCGACTCCTCCGTCATCGCATGTGAGGTCGCCCAGCGAGGAGTCAAGACCGACGCATTCACCGTTGTCTTCGACCAGGATGAGAGCGATCTGCCGTTTGCCAAACGTATCGCTGCAGAATTTGGCTTGCACCATGAGGGTTTGCGCGCAGATGGAACATCGACCGGATTGCCAAGCCGGATCGGTGCCGCAGTCGGGCAATTCGACGAGCCTTTCGCTGATTCCTCTTCAATTCCTTCGCTGGAACTGGCGCACGCCCTCGGTGGAAGCTACAAAGTGATCTTGAACGGCGACGGTGGCGATGAGGCATTCGCGGGCTATAAGCACTACGAATTTATAGCGGCCAAGCAAGCCGTTAAGGCGATGGCGGCGGTGGTCGGCCTGCGCGACGGTCGCGGGTCGGCGACTGTGTACGAGCAATCGAAGACAACTTTCCGAGAAACCGAACGCAGCCGGTTGTTGGCAATGTGTGACACGAAATACCAAACCGATGTTGTGGACCAGTACTTAGCCTCCGACCGGTTTCTGCAGAGTAGGCCATCAGGTTCTTTAAAGCGGGCGATGTGGAGTGATCGCCACCTATATCTTGCCAACGACTTGACCCACAAGATGGACATGGCATTGAGTGCTTACGGTGTCGAAGGCCGTGCTCCGCTGCTTGATCATCGAATCCTGGAATGGTCGCAGAGTTTGAATGACCGTGATCTAGTGCGCGGCCGCGAGAAAAAGTTGATCCTGCGCCAAGCCTACGCAAAGGAGCTGCCTAGGGAAGTTGTGAATCGACCGAAGCACGGCTTTGGTGCCCCAATTTCAAGTTGGCTCGCTGGGCCGTTACTGGGTCGTGTGCGCGACCTTTTGCCTTGCCCTTTACTGGACAAAAAGCTTCAAAACACCGTGCTCGAACAGAAGCCGGGCCAAAGACTGTGGGCTCTATTCATGTTTGCTGTCTGGGCAGAACGTTGGGGTGCCCGGTGGTAGAGAATCGATCCAATCGCTCTTCTGAACCGATGGGCGAAGTGGGGAACGAGAAGGATATGCAGTTCTCTTCCTCTTCCGGCGGCGAGTGCCCCACCGTTACCGTGCTGATGTGCGTTTATAACGCTCCGCTTCGAATGTTAGATGAAGCAGTGCACTCCATCCTAGATCAAACTTTCACCGACTTCGAGTTTTTGATCGTGGACGATGGCAGCGAAGATGATGAGGTCAGAGCCCATCTGCAATGGCTCGCACACAAAGATCGCCGTATTCGTATCTTATGGGAACCTCATCGCGGACTCACCCCATCCCTGAATCGGGGCATAGACGCAGCACAGAGTGAATGGATCGCCCGTCAGGATGCCGACGATTGGAGTAATCCGAATCGCCTCGCAGCTCAGTTGGCTTTCTTGCAGTTGAACACCAGCGTAGCGGCGTGCGGATCGAACGCATGGACCCATCAGGAGAATGGGCAGAGCCTCTGGCGTGTCCGATTGCCGGTCACACATGACGCGATCGTAAAAGCCTTCCCGCAGGGCAATCCATTTGTTCACGGGTCCACGATGTTCCGCAAGAGTGCCGCCTTGGCAATCGGAGGTTATCGGGAGGTGTTTCGATGTTCGCAAGATTACGATTTTTTTTGGCGTGTATCGGAGTCTTATCAAGTTGCGAATCTGCCGGAGGCTCTCTACCATTACCGCTATACACGAGGGTCGATCAGTGCAGGCAAGGCGTTGGAGCAACTGAGATCGCATGATGCAATTCGCCACATGGCACAGGCACGAAGCCGAGGAGAGAGGGAGAACTCTGAGACCGTGATGCGGTGGGTGTCAGAGGAATTGGAGCGGGGCCCCGGCGTCTATAAGGCTCTATTAAAACAGGTTGATCATCGTATGTTGGCCGGAGACTATTGGGGTGCAGCCAAAGCCTATCTCAAACTGTTAGCCGTCCATCCGGCCAGCCCAATGGCATGGGGAAAGCTGGCCCGGCTCGGCATTTTTCGGATCGCTCCGTTCTTGCGTGAGGCGAGCTTCCGATGATGACTGCATTGCGGCGGAGTCAGCCCGCCACAGACGGTGACAGGCCGTCCACTCC
>JBDTUY010000154.1:0-9711 GCA_040007495.1 Acidobacteriota bacterium
CGCGTTGCATCGCATTGCGCCCTGATCGCGTCTTTGTTGATCGGGTGGTTCGTCAATCCGCCGTTTCCCTTCCCTTTGGAAGACAATCTCTCTGTGGTAGATTTCGTCCGGCTGCAAGAAGACGCCGCACATTATCTGGAAGGCTTTCCTGGCAACCCGCTCATCGCCACAGTATGGCCGCTGAGCGTCGCGACAAAGACTACCGACTATGGATACGTGTCGCGCCCTCTGAATGTCATCCAGGCCAGTAGCCAACATGCGGCCGACCTGGCCAAACTGGATCTGGACCATAGACTGGATATCGTCGTTCTGTTTTCACGCGGAGGATCGCCGCCGGCGTTTATGCTATCCGTACATTTATGGCGCAATCTGATCGCACGGTTCAACGATTTGCATCCACAAGCCAGTGGTGAAGAAATGACGGCGTTGGGTTTCAGGCTGCAACAGCGCTTTGAAGGCGGGGAGCAGTGGGTTGAAATCTACCTCCGCAATCGGCGATGAAATCTGAAATCCAGTTAGCCCCTGACGTGATTCGGGAGGCTGCACAGCTACTGCGTGAGGGAAAGATCGTCGCCTTCCCCACTGAAACAGTTTACGGCCTGGGTGCGAATGCGCTGGACGCTTCCGCAGTCCAACGCGTGTTTGAGTTAAAGGGACGACCGTCAACCAGTCCTCTGATTGTCCATGTAGCGTCTGTGGAAGCGGCGCGGGAAGTAGTGTCGGAGTGGCCGCCGCTGGCCGAACAGTTGGCCCGCAGGTTCTGGCCTGGACCCTTGACGTTGGTGTTACCGAAGCAGGCCAGTATTCCAGACATCGTGACCGCAGGGCTCGACACGGTGGGGGTTCGCGTGCCGGCCCATCCGATTGCCTTGGCATTGCTCCGGGAAGCGAAGGTACCGGTCGCGGCCCCGAGTGCCAATCGATTCATGGGCGTTTCGCCGACCACCGCTGAACACGTCCGCGCGGCCTTCGTCGATGCGGTGCCGGTGCTGGATGGTGGTCCATGCCAGGTCGGGATTGAGTCTACTGTAGTCGCGATCAGTGGCGAAGTCGTGACGCTATTGCGCCCCGGCATGATTTCGCTTGCTGATCTACGGGCAGCCACACACTCCCGTGTAGTTGTGCCGGACGCAGTGGCAAGCGCGGGCGACGCCCACGCATCGCCTGGCCTGCATCATCGGCACTATAGTCCGAGCACTCCCTTGTTCCTGACCGATGGCCGTGGTCCTTTGCACGCTGGTACAGGTGCCTACGTTTGGCACAGGACCCCAAATCCGTCTGGGCAGTCCATAAAAATGTCTGACGATCCGGAACGGTACGCGGCACAACTCTACGCTGCTCTGCACACTCTTGATTCAAAGGGCCTGGATTGGATCGCGGTCGAAGAACCCCCTGACACCCCCGAGTGGAGCGCCATTCGCGATCGTCTGAAGCGTGCTGCAGGCCTGGCGTATGGTCCCGGTTAGCAGCCAGACGGTAGAATAGACCCACGTGATTGAACCTTTAAAGAGTGGCCGCGAACTAGTCCGGGAAATCGACCAAACCTTAACCGTCACACCCACCTTGTGGTGGTTGGGGCACGCCGGCTTCGTAATTCGCTTCGCCAACATTACATTCTATGTGGACGCCTGTTTGTCCACGCCACCCGGCAAGGTGCGTAGAACCGCATCGCCACTTTCGGCCGCAGACGTGCACAATGCGGACATGTTCTTCGCGACGCACGGACACCCCGGGCACCTGGACACCGCTTCCTTGGCATCGATGCTGGAGACGTGTCGCACGGCGAAGGTCGTGTTACCCAAAAGTACGGCAGAGGCTGCCCACGCCGCAGGCATCGCTTACTCTCGCATGACCACCACCGATGCCGGACTGCGGGTTGAGTACTTCAAAGAAAACCTATACGGCCGCGTGTACGCGGTGCCTTCCGCGCATCCCGATATCGGATGGTCGCACGCCAACGGGCATCCGTATCTCGGATACCTGATCCGCTTTGGCCGCTGGACCGTCTATCACGCGGGGGATTGTGCGATGTACCCGGATCTCGCTGCACGCCTTCGTCCCTTCAACGTCAACGTAGCTTTGCTGCCGATTGGCGATGGCAATTTCACGGTGAGTGAAGCGGCGCAACTGGCCATCGATATCGGAGCACGCTGGGTGGTCCCCATGCACTACGGGACGTTCTCTGAAGACCGCGAGAGCGATTTCGTCACCCACGTGCTGGGGCACCGGCCGGAACTACGGTTCCGTACATTTCAAGTGGGCGAAAGATGGACCGTTCCGGAAGATTGATCGCTCGGTCTGATTGGCGCGATTGTAGATTGGAAGGCGGGTTCACTACCCGCGCCGGGAACTGTTCCCGGCAGTTGCATTCCGAACCGCATTGCCCATTCTGAACCGGCGGCGGGATTTGGATCCCGTTTACACGTGTATCTTGCGACCCAGCGATTAGTGAAGCTTAGTTCTCGAACCAGGATGCAAACGTCTTCATCCACTCGTAGAGAAACGTCTTTCGTCCTTCGCGACTGTGCCACCAGCCATCGGGAGAGAAGTTCCGGTCCTTCGCCGCGACCATCGTCATGTCGAGGTCTGGAGCGATGAGTCTGTAATCACGAAGCGCGCGCCGGGTATGATAATCGCTGGTGACGATCATGAGGCGATGGATTCCCCTCCGCCGCAATTCCTTGACCGCAAATTGTGCCTCGTCGGCGGTAGAACGGCCACTATTCTCAAAGTGAGTAAAGTAAGCTTCGGGATACCCGTGCTTTACGGCGAATGGGATTGCCATGTCGCATTCGTACAGTCCGTAATTCATGTCTGGACCGCTGACCAGCACGTTAGGCGCATAGCCCTCGCGAACCAGTTCCGCTGCCTTGAGGATACGGTCGCCGCTGCCATCGCCAGATAAGACCAGGACGATCTCGGCCTTAACCGGCTGGCTGGCGGACACCAGGTAACTCCCGGCGGCCGTCATGATTCTTTCACGGAATAGAAAACCAACGGACAGAACGACCAGAACTACCCAAAGCGAAGTGCGGAGGAATCGGCTCACGATTGAATTGTGCGGCAGGCCGGAACAATCGACTTGTCCCAGGATGGCTAAGACTCGTCCGCGCCGCCCTGATCCGCGCTATCGTCGTCGGCGTTGTGATCCAGACTACCGACGGTTCGTAAACGCTGAAATAGCAGTTCTACTTCCAATTCATCTTCGGGAAGCAACAGCCGGTCCTGAGTACCGCTTCTTGTAGCATCTGCTGTCTCGCCCCAGAAGTGGTTATAGGGGAGGCCGTCCAGCAGCGCCATGCGGGAGTAGCGCAGCAAATGCCGCAGCAGACTAGCCGAGGAACCGGTATCACCCGGGTGAATCAGTAACAGGCTTTGACCATCGGTAAGCGTAAGGCGAACGGCCAGTGGCGCGTGCCAGCCTGTCCGGTCCAATCGCGCAATCTCGTTCCAGAAGACAATCCGGCGACCCACGGCAAGATGGGTTTCGTGTATCTCGATGGTGGGACGCAACGCACCCACTAGAATCGCTGCCGCTGTTACCCCGAACACCCAGGCAGCCACCGGCCAGATTCCGCCGATCTTGTCGGCAGCCCACAGCGATCCGCCGAAGCCGGCAAGCGCCAAAGCCCCAAAGGCGAAATAGCTACGCGAAGGACGGTAACGTGCAACGGCTCGTCTCACTCCTTCAGACTACCACTTCGGAGTCCTGGATTCACGAACCGTCTACTTTGGAATTAGCTTCCAATGGTGGGGAAAGTTTTTGAGATGTGGTCATGCCAGGTGAGGCTCTCCTCATCCAGCAACGCCCATACCACACCGACCCCGGCCGAAATCACACTCAACACGCCCGCAATCTGCCGGATGATGCGCTGATTACGGGTGGCGCGACGGCCGTCGAAATCGACCAACCGCAGACCTGCAAACCGCATTCCAGGGGTATCGCCATCCGCCATGCTCCACAGCGCGCGATACAGAATCACAACAGTGGTCAGCAGACCTGCGAATCCGATAAAGGTAGTGCGAGTCCAGGCGAACTCCCCACCACCCAGAACAAACATGCCCACCACCACGCCCACTGCGAGTAAGATCAAGGTGCCATCGACCGCAGAGGCAATCAGACGATGTGAGGGCAGCGCAACTAAAGCATCGCAACAGCGCGCGGCTTCAAAAAGAGGCCGAGTCTCCACGTCTCTTGGATCCGAGTGCAGTTCAAGGTGCTGCTGCGCATCCTGGGATCTGCGCGGTGACCGCGGCACGTTCGTCCGGCTGCGCGGCTGCGACTCACGTTCCACCGGATGGTACGGCGTTAAGGTCGGAATCGGCACAACTTTCGGCGATCCGGCGGAATCCCTGAACAATGGTGCTTGATAGTTGATGGCGTCAGGACGGCTTGAAACGGGCTGCGCCAGCCCAGGAACTGCTTGCGATCCGCTACCGGCGCTCGCGGCACGTCCTAGTTCGCGTGCTTCGTTGGTTCGTAAATCGATGCCTGCTTGCGATGAAACGGCTTGGTTGGCCGACGCGTCATCCAATGGTGATTCATCGCGAACCAAGTGGAGTGCCGGCGCGGTCGCGGACATTACAGGCGCATTAGAGACAGCATGCATACGCCTTCCGCATCGCGCACATCGAGCATCGGCGCTATCATTAACGGAGCGGCAGTGTGGACAGTGCATCTTGATTGAATCGTTCAGAACTCTCAACCTCTTCGCAGTGGATACGTCCGGTTTGTGGTCCGGCCTCCGGTACTCGACGAAAATTGGTTCCCCTTACTTTCGTACCATAAACATGCGCTATTGTCACGCGTTTTTTGCACTTGCTTTGTCTTGTGGAACCATTCACTTACATGCGCAAACCTACGAACCCACTTTACCTCCTCAGGCACCCCTGAGCGAACAGACGCCGAAGGTGAGTCCGGACCCCAATGAAAGGGTGGTTCCACCTCCGCCGCCACCCGCTCCTACAAAGCTCGGGGAGTCCCCTGAGCCGCCGCTTGCCCCCGACGAATATAAAATCGACGGCACCCTCGACACACAAGGCGGCCGGACTCTCATCCGGAAGAATGGCACCAAACAGGCTCACATCCAAACACTGGACATGGAGTTGTTCGCTGACGAAATCGACATCGACGAGAACACACATCTCGCAGACGCCCGCGGCAACATCTCATTTGTGAATCATAGTGGCGGCGAAAAAATGAGCTGCAAAGTAGCCCACTACAACATCAAGGATGGCACCGGCACATTCTACGAAGTAACAGGTAGCGCGCCTTCCAAGATTGAAGCCAAACCCGGCATGCTGACCACCACCAATCCCTTCTATTTTGAGGGGGAATGGGCCGAAAAGCTGAAAACCGACGAAAGCCATCCGCAGTACATTTTGCACAACGGGTTCGTGACCGACTGCAAGCCCGACAACATCTGGTGGAAACTTCACGGCAGCAAATTTGACATCATTCCTCGGGATCGAGCGATCGCCTTCCATTCGTGGATGTATATGAAGGGCATCCCCTACTTCTATTTCCCCGCGTTTTACAAGTCGCTTAAAAAGCAGGATAGACGCAGCGGCTTTCTCACTCCTAATATCGGCAACAGTTCCTTGCGTGGGCAAACCGTTGGAGTCGGATATTTTTGGGCCATCAATCGCAGCTACGATCTGATGTACCGCGCCCAGATCTACACCAAAACAGGCTTGGCGCATCAAGCCGACTTCCGGGGCATCATCCGTCCAGGGACCTCGTTTGACGCATCTGTGTTTGGCTCGAATGGAAGTTCGTCCAGCAATACCGTCGGCGGTTACTTGATCAACGTCGAAGGCAAATCGACCATTGGCAAAGGGTGGGAGGCTCGCGGGGAGTTGCGGCAGCTGTCGTCTTTCCAGTTCCGGCAGTCCTTCACGCAGTCCTTCGATGAAGCCATCAATTCCGAAACTCATTCGCTGATATTTTTAACCAAGCACGCCTCAGACTACGGCTTCAATTTCGTAGCGCAGCGCAACATCAATTATCAGACGGCAACCCCAGGGGATCTGATTCAGACTCGCAAGCTGCCGGAAGCGCAAATGAATCTGCGGGAGCATCAGCTAGCCAACTGGCCCGTGTATCTGTCCTTTGAATCGAGTTACGGCCTGGAACATCGCTCGCAGCCAGAATTTCAAACGCGCCAGTTCGTGCAGCGCGCCGATTTTGCACCGCGCCTGATGACCGCCTTTCACTGGAAGGGCTTCGACCTGGCCCCTAGCTTTGCGTTTCGCAATACCTTCTATGGATCCAGCCTGCAGAACGGCAAGGTGGTCGGCAATAACTTACTGCGCAGTTCTCGCGACGTTGGCGTGGAACTCGCCTTGCCAACGCTGGCTCGTATCTATCAGGCTCCCAAATGGCTGCACGCAGGCGACAAATTGAAGCACACCATCGAGACCCGAGCCACCTATCGCTACGTAACCGGCGTCGACGATTTTAGCGGCGTACCGCGCTTCGATGAAGTGGATTTGTTGGCCAATACCAATGAAGTGCAGATGTCGGTTACCAACCGCGTCCTGCAGCGTAATGGCAGCGGCGGAGTCTCGGATCTATTCAGTTGGCAGCTTTGGTACAAACGATATTTCGATCCCACCTTCGGCGGTGCCGTACAGCCCGGCTTGCGCAACGTGGTACAGAGTTCTAGCGATATTACCGGCTATGCATTCTTGAATGGTCCCAGGAATCAGTCACCCATCGTGAGCGTGATGCGCACGGAGGGCCGCGTGAGTCTGGAGTGGCGCATGGATTACGACCCGATGCGGCACCAGATCGTCAACAGCGGCATCAGCGTCAACACCAGCGTGGCGGGATACAACCTTTCCATGGGCAAATTCCAACTCAATACCGACCCGGTGCTAGCACCGAAGTCCAACCAGTTGCGCGGTCAGATTTCTCGCGGCGGAGACAACAAGCGGGGTTGGAATTATGGGGTTAGCGGTTTCTACGACTATCTAAAGGGCAAGCTGCAATACGTACAATCGCAGGTCACCTATAACACCGATTGCTGCGGCTTCAGCATGCAGTATCGCCGCTTCAATTACGCGATCACCCATGACAACCAGTTCCGCCTGGCGTTCGCGATCTCCAACTTCGGCAGCTTCGGGACGTTGCGGAAGCAGGAACGGATCTTCTAAAAGAGAAGTAGCTTTCGCGGCTTTCTGTGGTGGGTGTAGGATGGTATCGGAACTGAACCCATGAACGAAATCATATTCCTAGTTGAGGACACACCTGAGGGCGGGTTTTCGGCGAGGGCCTTGGGCCATTCAATTTTCACCGTCGGCGAGACCGAGCAAGAACTACAGGCTATGGTCGAGGACGCGTCTGCGTGTCACTTTGACGATGGCGAAGCGCCAAAGATCGTGACCAGCTTCGTTAACCCCGCAAGGGGATCAGCAGTTTCTCCAGTCCATTCAGCTTGATCTCATGCATCGCAGCGAGCATCTGGCCTAGCTTGCCTTCCGGAAAACCTTTGCGACTAAACCAAACGTAGTACGCGTCCGGCAGATCGGTTAGATAGCGGCCTTTGTATTTCCCGAATGGCATGCGAGCGTTGGCGAGTTCGACGAGATCGCTCATGACCCTACAGAACCGGGCCGATCCGCCACGGCACAAATTCCTGATGACCAAGCCGTTCGCTTGAGGTCTGCGTACCCGAGGCGACTTCCAGCAGCCGATCGAAGATCACCTGACCGACCTCGGAAACCGTGGCGGAGCCGTCCATGATCCCACCCGCGTTCACGTCAATATTTTCCCGCATGCGATCGTAAATCGAGGTATTGCTGGAAATCTTCAGCACGGGGACTGTTGGAAATCCGATCGCACTTCCCCGCCCAGTGGTAAACGCGATAACATTGACGCCACCCGCCGCGAGCCCTGTGAGAGAGACCGGATCATATCCCGGGGTATTCATGAACACCAGACCGGGGAGCGCCGGGATGCGTTCGGCGTAGTCCACAACCTCGGCCAGAATTGCGGTTCCTCCCTTCGCGACCGCACCCAACGATTTCTCAACGATATTCGTTAGACCCCCTTGCTTATTTCCAGGCGAAGGGTTGTCGTCAAAAGAGCCGCCGAACCGCGCCAAATAAGCGCGATAGGCTTGCACGCAGGCAATCAGCTTGCGTGCGACTTCCGGATTCCTTGCGCGGTTTAAGAGAAGGCTTTCAGCACCGAAGATCTCCGTGGTTTCCGCGAGTACGGCCGTCCCCGCCAGAGCCACCAACCGATCCACGCAACTCCCAAGCGCCGGATTCGCCGAGATCCCCGAGAAAGAATCTGAGCCTCCGCAGTTCAACCCCAACACTAACTTCGATACTGGAACAGGCGTTCGAGGTACCTCTGCGGCCTGCTCCAGTAACGCTTCGACTTGCCGAACACCTTCCTGAACCGTCGCGCGAGTCCCACCATTTTCCTGCAACGTGAGTCCTGCTAGCGCCGGGTACTCGCTAATCTGGTTCACCTCGCAGCCCAAACCAATCAACAGACCCGCCCCAACATTTGGGTGCTGCATCACGCCGGAAATTACGCGATGTAGTTGACGAGTATCCGGACCGATACTGTGCCCACAGCCTTCGCCGTGGGGAAAAGCAACGACGCCATCCACGCCGGGTGGTAGTGAACGATTCGCAAAGTGCGCAGCGATTTGTTGTGAGACGTGGGCCGCGCAATTGCTGACGGCTGCAATCGCAACGTAGTTTCGAGTTCCCGCACGACCGTCTTCGCGCGCGTAGCCCATGAATGATGGAACTCTCGGTGGCGGAGAAGGAAGAGGCCGCTCGTCTGGCGACATCGCCGAAAGCTCTCCCGCGGGTACGAATGTCAAATTGTGAGTATGAACGTGGCTACCAGCAGCGATACGGATGCTAGCTGTTCCGATTGAACATCCGTAGCGAATCACGTTCTCACCCGCCGCAATATCGCGTAACGCGATCTTATGACCAGCCGGAATCGCGCCCAGCGTGCGAAGGTTGATCTCGTCGATGTGGATGAAGCTGCCTTGGTCCAGAGGGACGCGCGCGATCGCAATGTTGTCGTCGGGATGCAGCCGAATCGCTGCGTTTTCCGCGGTTGGGGTCGCCTGAATTTGGAGCAGATCACGCATGTTCGCGCCTAAGCTCCTCTCGCGAGCACTCTGCTACCCAACCAATCCCGCGTATTTCCGTTCAAGAATCGTACGACATCGCTTTGAATGTCGGCCCGGGTAACCGCACGACCATCCTCTTGCAACAAACGATAGGTGTCCGCCAGAATCGGCGCGATCGTGCGTCGCGTATTGCGCCACTTGTAAATCACCTGCTCCAATACTCGCGCATCGGAATGCTGCGGCACAAAGGTGGTACCGATCATCTCAATCCGTTCTCGCGTCATTTCCTCCACCACGGAGGGGTTGTTCAGAAACCACCAGCAGCCAAAGGGCAGCATGTTGCGAAACTTCCGCGCGTACACGCATAGTTCGTGCTGGTTCTCGCGGCTCAGCACGCTAACCAGGAAGCGATTGTCAGGGAACTGCACCAGTATCCGTTCCAGCGCGCCTAGATCGGCACGGCCCGCCGCGTCTCCCGCCAGGCGAAGTTCCGGATTGACTAGGTAGCGCACGCCGATCATCAGCGACATGGGCACACCGAATTCTTTGCACGATGGGAAAACAGCTTCAGCCAGTAGTCGGGAGCGGACGCTGTCTTCCGAGG
>JBDTUY010000155.1:0-9701 GCA_040007495.1 Acidobacteriota bacterium
GCCGCAGCCGTACGTGGAAGGCCAGCCGACTATCTTCGAGCCGAATCCTCCGCCCGCCAAGGCGAAGAAAGCTCCGGTTCGCAAGCGCGCGCCGAAGCCAGCTGGTAGCGGTGGCAGTGGTCCACGTCGCGGTGGTGGCGGCAGCAGCAGCGGTCCGCGTCGGAAGAAGCCAGCCGGCAATAACTAGCGCGGGTAGGAGGCGGATATATCCGCCTCTAGAACACAACTGGGAGGCGGATGTATCCGCCTCCTACGTAGTATCAGGTTACAGTCATGAGTATGGAACGAATCTTCCCCAACGGCGGCGCCACTCCGCGCGGTCACTACACACCGGGCATTCGGGCAGGTGACTTCATTTATGTGAGCGGTCAGGGTCCGATCGATCCCGTCACCGACGTGCTGGTTGTGGCGGGTGTGGAGGAGCAAACTCGCATCACGCTAAACAACGTCGCACGGATCTTGGAAGCTGGTGACGCGTCTGTCACCGACATCGTAAAGGTATCGGTCTTCCTGCGCGACATAACGGAGTTCGCTGCGATGAATCACGTTTATGCGGAATTCTTCGGCGAACACAAGCCGACCCGTACGACGATTGAATCGAAGTTCCACAAAGCGGAGATGTTGGTGGAGGTCGATTGCGTGGCGTATAAGCCGCTGGGGAAATAGCAGAGGGTTTCGGTAGTGCCGACCTACCAGGTCGGAGTGTTTGACGTGGAGGTCGAACCTGCTCAAACGCCTTCGGCTTACTCCGAACTACACTAGAAAGCATGAAGCCCATTGCGTTGGCCCTCCTGTCCGCACTGGTCCCCGCTGGCCTGATGCTCTCCGGTTTGTTCTCTCCCCGTCACGCGGCGGCGCAGACGCAAGCGCAAGCTCCGGTGAGTGTTCCTGCGGCTTGGGATGCGGCTCCGAAGATCGCGGAACTATCGGCGCAGGCAGCGCGCTTGAAGCCTCTGCTGGAACAATTGACACCCGAGGATTGGGTCGCGAAAGGCGCGCCAGCGACCTACGTAACGCAGTGGCGCGATGCGAAGCTTGAGCTAGATTATCTGGCAACCGCTGCATCGATTCTGCAGAAGCAGCCTGAGAAGTTGACCGCGGCGCTGGATACCTATTTCCGGCTGCAGTCGCTGGAAGTCCGGCTGGATTCCTTGATTGAAGGCGTGCGGAAATATCACAACCCCGCAGTCGGCGATTTGATCACAGGCGTGTTGCGAGCCAACTCCGCCAATCGCGATGGACTGAGGCAATACATCACGGATCTCGCCACGCAAAAAGAGCAGGAGATGGGAGTGATCGACGCGGAGGCCCAGCGATGCAGCGCGGATCTGAACCGCCTGCGAAGTTCCAGCAAAGCCGCTCCGGCGCGTACGAAGAGCGGCAAGTAAGACCGATTTCAAGGAAAAGTCATGAACGAAACCCTCACCTTTACGTGCAGCATCTGCAATGAGCCTTCGACCGAGATCTGTGTCCATTGCACCAAAGACGCCTGCGCCAATCATCGCTGCGAACGCTGCAACCGTTGTAGCGACTGCTGCGCATGCGAACAGCGCCGGAAGTCGGATTGAGGGCACAGTCTTAACGTACAGACCCCGAAATGCTTCGGAAAAGCTCTCTCCAGTAAGGTAAAGTGAAGCAATGGCAGTTTGTACCAAGTGCGGCTCGACATCTGCAGGGAAGTTTTGCGCCCAATGCGGCGCACCCATGCCCGTAGCGGCCGATACTTCGGTTTGGGGCACACCAGCGGGCGGACCGTCCGCAGCGCCTGGGCCGTCTCCAGAACAAGCTCGCGAAAATGCGCCGCCCCGTCAGGATTTTGGACAGCAGGCCAACAATGAGATCCCGAGGCAGACTCCGCCGCCGTACACACCTTCAGGCCAAGCAACTGTGCTTGATGAGAATGTGGCCTGCGCGCTGTGTTATTCGCTATGGTTCCTCACAGGAATTCTATTCCTGATCCTTGAACCCTACAAGAACAACCGATTGATCCGCTTTCACGCCTTTCAATCGATCTTTTCGGGGCTGGCGGTCACCTGCGTGTTCTGGGTGTTGAGTTCGATGGTCTTCGTACCTGGTCTGGGGTTGCTCTTTTCCGCCATCTTCATGATTTACCCGCTCGCGGGGACCGTGCTGTGGGCCGTGCTGATGTACAAGGCCTATATGAAAGAGCGCTGGGTTCTCCCGTTCGTCGGACCGCTTGCGGAAAAACAGGCGTAGCGGAATTCGGCTAATCGCGTCTAATCAACATGCGATGTTTTCCCATCCGACGGTCCTCCCATTCCCACAGGATGTGGAACGCCGTTGGAGTCGGCCTGTTGTTTGCAGTCTTTGCGACAGGGCAAACAATATCTGCTGTACCCACTGCCGCTGCAATCACGGGTGGACTGCCAAGAATTGATGTGCTCGATTTCTACGGCCTGCACAACGTAACACCCGAACTGCTGCGTCAGGCGTCGGGTCTGCGCGAAGGGTTGCCATTGCCTCCTTCGCGGGGCGATACCGAAGAACAGATCAACGATCTGCGACAAATCGTCTCTTCCCATCTGGAGGCGATTTGCTGCGAGGATGGCAAGACCGTCCTGTATATCGGCGTGGAAGAGCGCGGGGCCCCGCACTTTGATATCCGCCCGGCCCCGGGCGGCGCGGACGTGTTGCCGAACGATGTTGTTCGGATCTATCAGAACCTGCAGGACGCTGTGCACGCCGCCACAAAGAAGGGTGGCCCTTCGCAGGATGTTTCGCACGGCCATCCGATCATGCTGGACCCGGCGGCGCGCATCATTCAACAGTCGTTGCCAGCCCTGGTTGCGAGCAACCTGGATCAAATCCGGTTGATTCTGCACGAGTCGGGTGACGAGTATCAGCGAGCCGTCGCAGCCTATCTGATCGGGTATGCGCCGAAGCAGGAAGAGATTGTTCAGGATCTGCGCGACGCGGTGACGGATGCCGATCCCATCGTGCGGGGCAATGCGGTCGATAGTTTGACATCGCTCGCGCTGTTGCAGCGATCCAATCCGTCGTCGAAGGTACAGGTTTCTACAAATTGGATGATCGACATGTTGAATTCGACCGCTTGGTCGGATCGCGTAGCAGCCGTGCGCACGCTCGGAATCCTGACCGAGGATCGCGATAGCTTCACCCTCAGCCGTTTGCGCGGAACCCCTCGGGATCATGCTGCGCTAGACGCTCTGATTGAGATGTCCCGCTGGAAGACACGATCCCATGCGCGTCCCGCATTTGACCTGGTCGGCAGGATCGCGGGATTGTCCGACAAAGCGATTGGCGATGCTTGGAACTCTGGCAATGAGGAAGAAGTGATTCGGCAGGTGGAGTTTAAGTAGGAGTCAGGAGGAACGCTACGCGACCTATGCATCGTCGTCAATTCGTAAAATCCGTAACTGCCTTCGGAGCGGTGTCATTGCTCCCGCAAACGTCTAACGCGCAGGATACCGCTCAGTCGATGTGGGGTGGACCCGTGATCGACATGCATCACCATTGGCGAGCGCCGCTAGCGGTCAACATCGCGCATATGGATGGCGCGGGCATTACACGATCCTTGCTGCTGGCCGAAGCCCAACAGGAGGCGGACGCAACCGCCGCAGTTCCCACGAATCGTTTCTCGCGATTTATCAGCGTCGTCGCCACTCGTCCGGATGCGATTGCGGTGCTGCGGAAAGCGCGTGAAAATGGGGCGCTCGGCTTCGGAGAGATGAAGTCGCGGGTCGCGCTGGATAGCCCCGAGATGAAGCGCATCTACGCTTTGGCTGCTGAGATGAACGTTCCGGTATTGGCGCACTTTCAGGAAGTCACGCAGCAACTGAGCGTGGGCACCTACAACACCGGCTATGCTCGGTTTCCAGCACTGCTGAAAGAGTTCCCTAAGACGCTGTTCATCGGCCACGCCGACGCCTTCTGGGCCAACGTGAGCACCGAAGTTCCTACCGACAACGCCTATCCCCCTGGTCCCGTCAAACGCGGCGGCTTGACCGACCGGCTGCTGACGGACACGCCCACGCTGTACGGGGACCTCTCGGCAACCTCAGGCCGCAACTTCCTGGCGCGCGATCCGGAGTTCGCTCGCGATTTTCTGATTCGACATCAGGACAAATTGATGTTCGGCAGCGACTGCTTCTGCACCGATGGCAAGGGTGCAGGGCAGACGAATCCTTTGCCCATCCTGGCAGGCAAATGCGTCGCGCGGGAGACGTTGACCGCATTGAAATCGCTGACCTCGCCCGAGGTGTTCCGGAAGATTGTGTGGGGCAATGGGACCAGGTTGTTGAAGCTCGGGTAACGGAAGCTACTTATAGATCTGCGAACGGTGCCCTATCGTGATGATCTCTAGCCCATCGTCCAGACAACGAAAGATCACACGATGATCACCAACTCGCAGCCGGTAGCAGCCTTGCCATTCGCCCTGCGCTGTGCCACATCGCCGGTCTGGGATGCGCCGAAGCGATCAATTGCCTCCAAAGATACGCAGCGCGGCTGCGCGATCAATAGCCCGCAGTTGGGCCTGCGCTTCCAACGTGAATGGGAATCGCAAACCATAGCCCTTTGAGAGGAGCTTTTCCGCCATCTGTGAGTAGTCGCGGCAGACCACGGTCTGATCAGATTCCGCTTGCGCCAGTCCCCTGCGAATAGATTCAGCGAACTCAGGGCCGATTGGCTCCTGGGCTAGCAGGGCAAGAAACCGTTCCGCGTTACCGATCTCGGTGTCGGGAAAACGGTCAACTAGGGCGTGAAGTGCAGCGCGCGTCGGCATGGCTTGCCTCTGTTCACAGTGTACGACAGGCGGGCGGAATCTGTGGTCGTGAGCACGGACTTAAACTGTCGAAGCGCCTTCACTTGACCGCAGCGAGAGGGATAATAGTGATTATGAGTCTCGGAGCACCTTTTGATCGCATCACTATTGAACCGGGAAAGCTGGGTGGGCAGCCCTGCATCCGTGGCATGAGAATGAGTGTGCGCAGAGTGCTCGAAATTCTTGCGACATATCCAACGCGCGAAGAATTGTTCAAAGAATACCCGGATCTCGAAGAGAACGACCTGCAACAGGCGCTGGCCTTTGCAGCGGCGAGCGTCGACGGCAGTATCGATCTCCACATCGACGCCGCATGAGGCGGGTGTTGATCGATCAAGGCTTGCCGCCTGATACGGCCCAAATCCTGCGTGCATCTAGCTGGGACGCGGTACACGTTCGCGAGATAGGAATGAGAGATGCGGAGGACGCGGACATTTTGATCCACGCGGCCAGCGAGCAACGTGTCGCGGTGACTCTGGATCGAGATTTTCCCCAGATTCTGGCGCTAACTGCTGCCGACCGGCCGTCGGTGGTTTTGATTCGGCAGCAAAAGTTGCGGGCCCGCGAGTTCGCGGCCCTGCTGTTTACCATCTGGGATGAATACGAATCAGAGTTGAATAGCGGGTGCGTACTGACCGTGGGTGCCCACGGGATTCGCAGCCGCCGACTGCCTCTAAAGTAGCCTAATTTCTACCCTCGGCTGGCACGGGCTCGCTCGCGGGTACGGGCTGAGGGGCGAGGGGCGGGGTGGCTGACCGGTTCGTAGGAGAACCAGCTTGAAATATACTCGTCCTTCACGCGGCGGCGCTTCATGATTTCCTTGCGCTTTGCCATCATGCTCTTCCAGTTGCGCGCCAGGAACCAGAACGCTTCGAGTGACGACCGTTCGCGTACTAGACATGCACCGACGACGACGATGTCTCGGGCTGTGATCGAGACCCAATGCCGACGATACTGATCCCAGGTGATATTTTTTACCCGCATCAGAAAGCGGTTCTTCACCGAATGCATGTTGATCGCGGGCGGCAGCGCATCCCGATTTCCAGGCAGCACTGCGCGAACGTGGTAGCCGCGAGCCGAAGGCGTGTATAAGCACCGCCAGCCCAATAGCTGCGCACGCCAGGCAACGTCGGCATCCTCACGGTAAACGAAGAAGTCCTCATCGAAAAATTCGCCGTCGATGGCGATGTCTTCAATCATCTGCCGACGATAGAGAGCGGCCGCCGCGGTCGCGCCGAATACGTATTCAAAGTTCAGGTAATGGCCCTTGTCCACTTCCTGGCTGCCGCGATCCAAATGGCGCAACATGGGAGTGAAGAAAATGCCGGTGGAATCGACCAGTTGCTTATCGGGAAGATCGAATGTAGCCAGTATGCTTAACAGCTTGCCGCAGACCGAACCCACTTTGGGATCGACATTGCCCGCATCCACAAGACTTTGGATGAATCCTGGCAGCAGCAGAACGTCCGGGTTCAAGGTCAGCACCCACTCGCTTTGGCTCAGGCGGATGGCTTGGTTTTGGGCAGCTGCAAATCCGATATTTTCTTCGTTGTAGTGGATCTGGCAATGGTCGGCAAACTGCTCCAGGATGTCGATGGTCCCATCGATGGACGCGTTGTCCACGACGATGACTTCCATGTTGGGGTATTTCTGCTCCAGGATCGACTCTAAACAGCGCTTTATAAAACGGCCGCTGTTGTAGGTAACGATTGTTACAGAAACCAGGTCCTTGACTGTCATCGTTTCGAATTGTAGTTATAGACTCCGCCGCCGGGGCCAGATACAACTATAGCCGCGATACCTGCTGCTTTGCCGAAACCAAACGCTTTCCTGAAAGATAGATGATTCTAAAGCCGTTGAGTACCGGCTCCAAACTATGCTCACGGAGGGCGTTCAGACCCATCCGTGGTACCGCACTCACTACAGCTGCCACACAGATCACCCGATAGTGGAGCGTCGGGAAGTGCTTCGCGGCGTATCTTAGAAGGCTATCATACCAATAGAGTTCCCGGCTTGCCCCATCAATTTTTTTAATCGAGTGCCCCCCGAGGTGACCCGCACGGACCCCGGCAATGTAACACGCCTGAAACCCAAATTGCTTCGCCCGCTTGCAAAAATCGACGTCTTCGAACCACACCGGCCAAAACTCTTCGTCCCACCCTGCCAATTTCTCCCAGACATCCCGCCGGACCATCAGGAACGCTCCGGCTGGTTGATCGACTGTTGCAACTCCATCTGAGGACATCCAATCCAGGTACCGGTACTGCCGATTCCAACGATTTCCTGGGAGCAGCCGATTCAACCCCAAAAGCTCAAATGCCAAGACCGTCGCGGTCGGGAAGCGCCGGATCGTGAATCCGGCCTGGGTCCTGCCCTGGGCATCGACCAAACGGCCTGCCGCCAAACCATACTCCTGGCACGCCGCCATCACAGGAATCAGAGGATCGATCACTGTCACGTCCGGGTTCAGGATCAACACTAATTCTGCGGACGTCGCCACGAATCCCTGGTTCACAGCCGCCGCAAATCCCCGATTGTTAGCGTTCGCAATCAGGCGGATTTCCATCGAGCCAACTAAGTTTGATCGGTTCTGCGCGGCAGCCACAACTTCACGTGTCGCATCCGCAGACGCGTTATCCACCACCACAATCTCAACCACGTGCTCTTGTTCGGCCAACCTATTCAGGCACGTGCCGACCACATCGCAGGAGTTGTAAGTTACGATTACACACGCAACTCGCTGTAGCGAATCCAGCGGACCATTCATTTCGCGACACCCAACCAGAAGTAGGCCTTCCAATAGGCATCGGGTTGCGACCGCATCTGTATTTCAAAGATCGTTCGCTCGCTGATAGCAACGAAATCTGCAAATCTGCGAGCCTGTTGTTCGGTCTGTGTTCGAGGGATCGCACCCGCCAACCGCAAACCTTGTAACTTACCCTGTAGATACGCCAACCCGCATCCGTGTTTCAGAGCGATGACGCCCCACAGTCCCTGTCCCCAGAGCAACCGGACGACCGAAATTCCAGATGGCCGGAAGTGCTTTGCTGCCAACAAAACCTGGTTGCGTGCGATCAGGCGAACCGTGTCAGGATTCCACTTGCCGAGAGTCGCGCTGCCAGCGTGCAGCGCCACGGCTTCAGGCACGTAGGCACCGGAGCAACCAATCAGTGCGCAGCGGATCCCAAAATCCACATCCTCAAGGTAGGAACCAAAGCGCTCGTCGAGGGAACCGACCTCATCAAACAGGCTGCGGCGTAGCAGCACGGCGGTCATCGACGCCATGTGGATTGAACGCGATTGATCCCACGCTGGACCATCCGGCTGCCCTACTCCACAGCGAAGCGAGCATGCCGCGCGCGAGATCTCATCCCAGGTTCCATCAATCGTCCGAACGCCTTTTGCGAAATCCGTCGCCGATAGAATCTTCCCAGTGGCGAAGGAATGCGACGAGTCAACCAGAACGTTCATCAAAGCGGCCAGCCACCCAGGATCGAGCGTCACGTCGTTGTTCAGAATCGCTACCAGCCGTTGAGGCTCGCCCGGTTGCTCTTTGCCTACCGACGCGATTCCGCGATTGACGGCTACGGCAAACCCGAGATTGCTGCCCAAGCGCAGCACCCGAGAACCCAGTTGTTCGGCCAACTCCGCAGAACCATCCGTCGACCCGTTGTCCACCACAATCACGCTGTCAAACAGCCTAGTTTGTTGGCGCAGATTCAGCAGCAACTGCTCCAGCAGGTCGCGCCGATTCCAGTGCGGAATGACGGCGGTGATGTGAAATGGAGGAGTCAGGAGACAGGAGTCAGGAGCCAGGAGTCGGTCGTTCAGAGGGTTTCGTTCGGGCACCGGAATTCTGACTCCTGTCTCCTTCTAGAATCGTTTCTTCAGAAGAAACAGCAAATTTTGTATGCCGTCGCGCCATGGGTTCAACTTGATCTCGCCCAGGCGATTGGAATACAGGATCGAGATCTCCGCGAAACGACTGCGATTGGCCTTCAACGCCTCTATCTTGATCTCTTCGGAGAACGCCATGCCGTCACTCTCCAGCTTCATCTTCTGCAGAATCGATCGCCGGAACACCCACATGCCGGATTGCGAATCGCGCACCCAGCGCAGGTACAGGATCGACATCGCGAGCGACAGGATCAGGTTGCCGATTTTGTGTTTAAAACTCATGGCCGAACGGTCGCGCACCGGGAAGCGCGACGCATTCAGAAAATCGACGTCCAGATGCAGGAACGCTTCGAGCAAGTACGAAATCGCGTCGGGAGGATAGCTGTGATCGCCGTCCAAGGTCACAATGATATCGCCCTGCGCTGAGGCGAATCCGGCCTTATACGCCCGCCCGTAGCCGCGCTCCTTTTCGTTAATCACGGTCGACCCGAAGCTGCGCGCCACCTCTGAAGTCCGATCGGTGGAGCCATTGTCCACCACAAGAATTTCGTCCACGAAGGACGGCATGCGCGTCAGCACACGCTCAATGCCCTGCTCTTCGTTCAAGCAAGGAATGATGACTGTAATCTTCTGACCTTTGTACATTCTTGGGTTGGGGTAGGCAGTGGAGCTTGAGGCGTTTCACCAGCATAACCGTTCTGACGTCGAGAGATGGAGCTAATCTAGGAGTCCTTGGGAACACCGGTCAATCCGGGTCTCAAGACCCACTCAGCGCCATAATCAAACCTCATTTCTGGCATAATTCAAGAAAACTGAGATTCCCTACTTCGCAACTACGAGCCGTCCTGCAAGAGCCAGATGCGAGCCGCTCAATGTCCGTGCCGGTTGGACCAGACGGCCGAGGATGAACAACGGTTGTGGCAACTGCGCTTCATTACCGACCGTGACGACCTGGATCGTGGAGCTATCTCAAGCGGGGCTTATCTCCGAACGACGTCCC
>JBDTUY010000156.1:0-9697 GCA_040007495.1 Acidobacteriota bacterium
GGACTACGAAGGATACACGGAGGAGCGGCTGAAGATCCAAAGCGACAACATGTCCGCGGACGCGTTCGTCAAGTTTCTGGAAGCGAGTTTCCGCTCGTACCGTTCGATCGTTAAGCCCGGCGCCTCCCTGTATGTTTGCCACAGTTCGTCGTGGCAGCGTGAATTCCAGAATGCGATCGAGGCGGCCGGGTTTGAAGTGCGTTGCCAAATCATCTGGGCCAAGAACACGTTTGGTTGGGGATTTGGGCGGTACAAGTTCCAGCATGAGCCAATGTTCTACTGTCACGTGGCCGACCATAAGGATGCCTGGTACGGCGACAAATCCCAGTCCACGCTCTGGCAGGTGAACAAACCCGCAGCCAACCGGCTACATCCGACCATGAAGCCGATTGAGCTCATCGAGCGTGCGCTGATCAATAGCAGCAAGGCCGGAGACCTCGTGATCGATTTGTTCGGGGGATCGGGTAGCACTATAATTGCATGCGAGCGGAGGAACAGACGGGCAGGCTTAATGGAACTCGATCCGCGGTATGCGGACGTGATCGTAAGACGCTGGGAAGAATACACCGGTAGGCAGGCAACGTTAGAAGGGGACGGCAGAACGTTCCGTGAAGTGCAGCAGGTTCGCCAGATGGTGGCAGTATGAACGCGATAGGAACGCAGCGCTCTCGTGCGGCTACCGAAGCGCCGCCGAGCGCGAACCCGACGGCGATGAACACGCCCGCCGGCCAATCAAGCTTTGACGAAGTAGCGCCGCACACCATCCTGCTTCGTGGAGGTGACGGCCAGCCCCATCTTCTTTCCCAGCACGCCGGAAAGGAACCCGCGTACCGAGTGCGCCTGCCACTCCGTCAGGGCTATCAACTCTTGAAGCGAGGCGCCGACGGGTTTCTTCAGGAGGTCTATGATCTTGGTCGTCTTAGAATTGGCCCGTTTGGAGTCGCCGCGTGGCTCGGGCCGGAGCTTATCCGTCAAAATGCTGGATTTGCGAGAAGTCTTAGCGCGAGGATTGCGACGTTTGCGATCCCCCACCTTTTCACCCGGTTTCAACCTGGTTTGAATCGATTTCGGTTCAGTTCGTCCATCAACCATGATTCTTGCTCCTATCGTTGGAATTTCCGTCACGACATGAATCGCTCGGAACCCCGTGCATTGCAAGTAAATAAAGCGATCGCCTCGTTGGGCTCAGCCCCTTCCCCGGTGGACGTAGGGGGTATGAGATGAAGGGACACGGCGCGAAGTTCCCCCGTAAGAAAGAGCAGGCGATCGCAGCCTTGATGACGTGCAAAAGTGTCGAAGACGCTGCCCGTTCCTGCGGAATTGGCGTCAGTACGCTCATGCGCTGGATGAAGCTTGCGGAGTTCGACCGCGAGTACAAAAAGGCCAGAAGGACTGTACTCCTGCAAGCAACATCACGAGCCCAGCAGTCCTCGACTGCAGCAATATCGGTACTCCTAAAACTGATGGCGGACCCCGCGACTCCGCCGGCCGTACGCGCGCGGTCCGCGGAGATGGTCTTGAATCTGGGCATTCGGTCCGTTGAGGTCGAGGATATAGACGACCGTCTGGCAGAGCTGGAGCAGGGACTCCCGACGCAGCAGCCACGCTGACATCGTTAAAAGCGACCGGGATCAAAACGCCATGTTCACAAAGCGATGAGGAACCTTGGGGCCCTAAAGCGGCGGATACAACGGCTCGAGAAGTCGCTCGGAAAAGGGGAACTTGTTCAATATAGCCAGGCATGGATGGATTATTGGGACCGTGAGTGGTACGGAATCATGGTCGGCGAATCCAAGGAGAAGGCCATGCCGTTGGAGTATGCCCGCCTTCGAGGGGACCGGGAAAGAGAGCGGCGAAAGACGATGACTCCTGAAGAGCTTGACGAGGAAGTCATAGCCACGAGGGCGCTCATAGACCGAAGGGACATCATTCGCGGGAGAAAGCCTAGAACTCCTGAGGAATGGGCCGAACGCGATGCCGGTGGCATTTTCTAAGGCAAGATCTAACTTGCTGAGAACGCCAACGCGATCTATGCTCTGACACATGATCGTTGTCGGCTACGTACGGGTTTCAACAGATAGGCAGGCAGAGCAGGGGGTATCGCTCGAAGCCCAGGAAGCCAAAGTCCGCGCGATGGCTACAGTCCAGGGCGCTGAACTGCTCGAAGTGATCGTGGATGGCGGCGAGTCGGCCAAAAGCCTAAACCGGCCTGGGCTTCAACGATTGATGGCGATGGTAAATGCAGGGAAAGTCCAGGCCATCATCATTGCGAAGCTGGATCGCCTCACGCGCAGCGTTAAGGATCTCTGCGGATTGCTGGAACTGCTCGAGAAACGCAAGGTCGCGCTGATCTCCGTCGCGGAATCGCTCGACACCGGGTCCGCAGCGGGTCGCTTGGTGATCACGATCATGGGCGCGGTTAGCCAGTGGGAACGAGAGGCCATCGGGGAACGGACGCGCGATGCCCTTCGGCATAAACGTAGCAAAGGCGAACGCGTTGGAAACATCCCCTACGGTTTCAGTTTGATTCCGAACACCAAGATGCTGGAGCCCGCTCCTCGCGAACAGGCTGCGTTGGCAGAGATCCGGCGGCTGCGGCGGGCAGGGACCACGCTTCGCGCTATTGCCACCAGCTTGAACACAAACGGCCACCGGACGCGCCGTGGGACGGCTTGGCGCTTGGAGTCCGTGGCTCGCGTACTAAACCACGACGTCGCCGCGCAGGCCGCTTAATTTGCCATTGCTGCAGCACCGTCAGGGCTTCGCAGGGGTATTTAACTTGAGCTTCACAAGACCGAAGAGCCACTCCTTGTCGGCTTCCCGCATTAAGCCACCCCAGTTCACACCTGCCTCTTGGGTGTAGTGTCCGACAACTCGGTGCTCCCCGTTGCGAATCAACCAGGGCGCTTCGGCATGGGACTGGTCCGCGTAGTATTGGTCGTCGAACATCACTCGGTCCGCCATACGGTCATCTTAGCGAACCGGCTCTTCTATGTCTCTACCGTCGAGACGTATGTCTCCACAAATGAGGTGACCGGCCAGTCGCGTCACTTGGAGGCGCACGAAAAATCGAAACGTTATCACTTCTTAAGCGCTCCTACTATGGACTCGTCTCTTTTTTAAGACCGTCGCCCTTGGGACAGGAGCCAATAATGTTATCGCGAACTGCTATTTTCACGGTCCGTGCTTTCCGGATGGCCTGTCTTGGGAGTTTGTCCCTGATCTCGATAGCCAATCTATCGGGTCAGAGCAATCTATTTTGGGAACCATTTAGTTCAGTAGGTACAAAATTAGACGCCGCCAAGTGGACAACAGAGACTGGATCAAGTTCTTTCTTGGGTAGAACACAATTGCAGGACTGGGTCAGTTCCGGTGGTGCCGGACAGTTTGTTGTAGGTGGGGACGGGGCCCATTTAACGCTCAATACGTTCAACCCAACAGGCTCCTCGTTCTATGGCACTCAGGCTAAGACGCTGGGGTCCTTTCAGCCAGTAGGTACTTCAACTGTGGTTCTCAACGCCAGTTTAAGACTCACCACCGTTACGCCGGGACTAGTTTATGGAGTCTATTTTTACGGGTGTGCCTCAGCCGTAACTTGTGCCGCTCAGCATGACGAAGTTGATATTGAACTCGTAACAAACTCCTTACAGCCAGATGCACCGCTGAAAGTCCTGCTTAATAGTTATGCCAATGAACCTTTGGGCGCAGGCAACAGTCAATTGATCAGTCTCCCTGCCGGATTCGATCCTCTCGTAGTGCACAACTGGACGATTCGCTGGTCACTTGCGAGCGTGGAATATTTGGTAGATGGAATTTCACTGCTCAAGACGTTTACTCACGTGCCCCAAGGACCGATGCAGGCGGAAATAATTGCATGGGCTCCCGCAAGTGATTTTGCTGAGGCATATAGCGCGGCGCTACAACCTGCCGCCAGCGCCGGTCAAAACCAGCAATTTACCGCTCTGGTAAGTTCGTTGGGCGTCACCGTGGATCCGCTACCTAACGTCTCTATTACCGAATACTCAACACCCGCTGGGTTCGCCAATCTTGAGGGTATTACTTCGGGTCCGGACCAAGCGCTGTGGTTCGCAGAGTCATCCACCGGTAAGATCGGCAGGATAACCGTTTCTGGCGCGGTAACTGAGTATCCTACCGTCGCCGGTCCTTGGCACATCGCCCTGGGTCCTGACGGAACGATGTGGTTCACGCAGGGATCCGAAACGTACGGCGTTGGGCGGATCTCCCCTTCGGGCGCAGTTACCAATTATCCGGTCGGAGGGCTTCCTAATGGAATCGTCACTGGGCCTGACGGAGCATTGTGGTTCACAGAAAGTTCCGGCAACAAAATCGGGAGGCTAACTACATCCGGATTGCTGACTGAGTATCCTATTCCGACGAGTAACAGCTATCCGCGGGGTATCGCTTCGGGCCCGGATGGAGCGCTTTGGTTTGTGGAAAACTCTGCCAACAAGATCGGGCGGATCAGCACAGCCGGGACCATAACAGAGTTTGCCGTAAGCAGAATAGGTATTGGAGACATAGCGGCGGGTTCGGATGGCGCTCTATGGTTTACCTCCTACTACGGCAATTACCTCGAGCGGATTACAACCGCGGGGGTAATCTCGGAATTTCCAATTTCTGGCGCCTCAACTGGAAATTTGTTTGGATTAACCAGCGGGCCGGATGGAGCCCTTTGGTTTACCATCGGCGGCAGCGAAATCGGACGGATGACGAACAGTGGGGTGTCGACCAGATACTCTGTACCGACTTCGAACAGCAACCCCGTATCCATCACGACAGGGCCTGATGGAGCCATCTGGTTCACTGAAAACGCGACTGGCAAGATCGGGAAAGCGGTAATCGGCGGAGCCGCTCCAGGGGGGCTAACGATTACTACCTCCACGCTCTCAGCTGGGACTACCGGTTCATCGTATTCTAGAGCCTTCACAGTGTCCGGCGGGACTGCTCCCTATGCATGGTCGTTTATATCCGGCTCTCTGCCACCGGGCATGGCGTTTTCTAACGGCGGGATACTCAGTGGAACGCCCACAGTCCCCGGGACATACACTTTCGTGGTCGGCGTAAGTGACGCCACGTCAGCCTCCGTGACGCAGACCTTGACCATTACGGTCAATCCGGCTAGCACTCCGCTGAGTATTTCGACAACCTCTCCGCTGCTCAATGCCGTTTCGGGTAGTGCGTACTCTCAGGCGTTGGTCGCCACAGGTGGAACCGCGCCGTATGCGTGGTCCTTGACTTCCGGTTCGCTTCCATCAGGCCTCGCCCTATCGAGCGCGGGCGTGATTAGCGGCACGCCCCCTTCAACTGGGAACGCGACCTTTACCGTCCGCGTAACAGACGCAGCTTCCAACTCAATCAGCCAAACTTACACTTTGGCCGTGGTTGCGACAGGCACGCCAGTTCGCGCGGGCGCGATTTCCCATTTTGCGGCGGGTGGCGGGTGGAGCACAGTGATCTCATTAGTGAATACTTCGGGGGCACCTGTGGCTATGACGGTCGTTTTACATGCGGATAATGGCACGCCGCTCACTATACCTGTTACGACTACGCAGCAAGGCTCGGTGCAGACTGTGACCTCGTCTTCTGTGTCCGCGGTATTGAATCCGAACGTCACTCTATATATTGCGGTCGGAGATCAACTTGCGACTACAGTCGCGGGATGGGCTGATGTGACGAGCACCGGTGCAGTGAGCGGCTTCGCTATTTTCCGATGGACACCCGCCTCCGGTCCGCCATCCGAGGGCACTGTCCCGCTCCAGACGCAATTCACTTCGGCGATCCTACAGCCCTACGACAATACCAACGGGTCGGTCACCGGTATCGCTTTGGCAAATGCCTCCGGCTCGTCTGCAACGGTCACCGCAACATTCTGGGACGAGAATGGGGGGCAGTTGGGCTCTTCCGCGTTCTCGCTGGCAGCAAATGGTCACACGACAATCATCTTGCCCGATCAATTCCCGGTCACGAGAGGAACGCGCGGGATCATTCGGTTTCAAAGCAGCGGAAGTGGAATCAGCGGGATCGGATTGCGATTCAATCCCCTGGGTTCCTTCACTTCCTTGCCGGTCATTCCTAGTCAATAGAGAGTTTCGGCATCTGGCGCAACCGACATCGAGCCCCAATCTCGGGGGACTATGTCTTTCTCGTGATGCGACTGTGCGGTCACGTCACGGAACGTCCCACGGGTGCCATCGCAAAACCCAACCGATCTCCGATGGCGCAGCATCCGCATCGACGGTTGGGTGTTATGCGGCCAACTGGCCGCTTAGAAGTTGTAGCCGAGAACATACTTTATCGTCCAAGAAAACAGAGAACGAAGCCTTAGCGTACAGCGGGTGCAACCATCGTTTCCGAATTGCCGACAATCCGGAAACGATCATCTGCTGCGTTTAGTGGGAGTGTCTTAGCTCCTGACCCTGATGGCATTGTGGGCCAGCTCCGCGCGCGGCGCTATTTCTTCAGCGTCGACGTCCAGTTCAAAATCACGCTGTACGGCGACGAATCCGCAGCCGCAGCCGGGACCGGAATCAGAAACTTCTGCCCGTCGCGCGCCACATCCCAGTACACAACGACGCCCGGCATCTTGAAGAGCTGCTTGGGCACGCCCGGCTGGAGGCCGTTCTTCATGTCGATCTCCACCGCCATCATGGCTCCGTCTTGGGTGATGTAGAACATCTCCTGGCCGTCGGCGCGCCAGTGCGGGCTGGTGCCTCCGCCCTTGGAAATCATCCATTGACCGCCGGGACTTGTGCCCGTCTGCGGATCGAACGGTCGCACGTAGGCTTCGTCCTTGCCGGACTCGTTGGAGGTATAGGAGAAGAACTTGCCGCTGGACGGGAAGCGCGGCGCGCGTTCCGCGAATGGCGTCTTCACCAGAGGAATCAGCTTGCGCGTCTCCGCCGTACCCTCGGCGGGAAGAAGCCACAGATCCCCTGTTACCCCTCCGCTGGTGAGCGTGGTGACCGATAAATAGCGGCCATCCGGCGTCCATTCGGACGTTAAAAGGCCCCCTAGCGCCTTGGGCAGGGTAAAGAACAGCTCGGGTGAACCCGCGCCGTTCGCAGGTTTTTCATAGAGCGCGTAGGGATTGGCGACGGCGTAAACGATCCTGCTGCCGTCGCCCCGCCAAAAGGGCGCAAACTCCGGCCCGGGCTCAAAGGTCAGGCGTGTTTCCACCCCGCGCTCAAACTCATATACCCACAAGTCATCATTGTGCGACGCAACCACCCGCTTGCCATCCGGAGAGAGCGAGATGCTCGAAGTGTACGTCTTCAAGTCACCCACCGTCGACAGAACTTTGCCGGTACGGTCCAGCCAGGTAAGGACCCCCGTCGTCCCGCCTCGTATGCTGCTCGTATTCGGGGCGTTCCTGCTATGAATCAGAACTCCCGTCTGCGAGACAGAGAAGCCGCTAGCGGCCGACACGTTTTCGGCAATGGGCACGGCGTCTCCGGCCAGCTCATTGCGGCGGGGATCGAAGGGCTGCGCCATCAGGGTACCCGTTCTGCTAAACGCCGTCACTGCCGAGACGGCGCCTCCGCGCACAAACAGCAAATAGCCTTGCTTGGAGTTGGGTGCTGGCGTGTAGGCGACCGAGGACTGGTCCGGAAGGATGCGCCGCGGCATCTCCTGTGAACCATCCTCCAGAGAGGCGATGTAAATTCCGTCCCCTCCATAAAACACAAAATGTTTACCGTCCGGGAGCGCCGACGGAGTTGCCACCAGCCGACCTGTCAGCCCACGGATGGGTGTGGCCCTACCGCCGCTCGCGGAGACCTGATTCGTGCCTGCCAGCGCTCCCTGTCCGAACACGATTTTGCCTTCCGAGGTCCATAATCCTCCCGCAACATTAAACGCCACCGAGGTCAAGGTCTGGGCCGGCCCCCCGGCTGCTTCCATCTTCTTCAACTCCGAACCGGTCCCGAATGCCACAGAGCGGCTGTCCGGGGACCAGAAGGGAACGCCAATCACACCCTCGGAGCCTTCCAGCGGCCGGGCTTGAGAATTGGAGAGCGAACGGACCCACAACTTCGTTTTACCGTCCGCGCCGAGAACCACAAAGGCCAGCTCGCGGCCATCCGGGGAAACGGCGGCTCCTCCCAAATTTCCGCTGCCCGGCAGACCGATTTCGAAGCGGATGGCCTCGGGAACGGGAATCTCGCGATTGAGGTAGGCGTAGGTTCCACCCGCGCCCAATACCAGCACAACTGCGGCGGCGACGGCGGGCCACAGCCAGCTTTTGCGCGGAGTTTGGACCGGTATCGGCACGCTAGCGCTGGCGCTGGATATAGTGGTGGGCGGCGCGTCGAGATCGATCAGTTCGACCGCAGGTTTGAGATCGCGCGCAGAGTGCCAACGGTCGTCGGGTTTCTTCTCCAGGCATTTGCGGACCAGGCGTTCCAGCGCTCGCGGCGTGGCGGGCTGGCGCTGATTCATCGGCGTCGGCTGGTCCTTAAGAATCGCGGCGAGGACGGCGGCCTGTGTGTCCCCGTTGAAGGGACGTTGGCCGGTGACCATTTCGTAGAGCACTGCGCCGAAGGAAAAGATGTCGGACCGCTCGTCGGTTTCCTTGCCTTCCACCTGCTCGGGAGCCATGTAGTAGAGGGTTCCGAGGATGGAGCCGGCCTTGGTGATGGGCTCGGTGACGGTTTCGATCCCTGAGGATGCGGTGGATTGCCGTTCTGAACTGAGCTTGGCCAGGCCGAAATCCAGAACCTTAGCGCCGTTCCTGGTGATGATGATGTTGCCGGGTTTGAGGTCGCGGTGGACGATACCCTTGGCGTGGGCGGCGGAGAGAGCGTCGACAATTTGCGCGGCGTATGTCAGTGCTTTATCGAGGGGCACGGGACCGCGCTCGATCATCTTCGAGAGCGTCTCGCCCTCGATGTGCTCCATGACCAGATAATTGGGACCGACATCGTAAAGCGTGCAGATGTTGGGGTGATTGAGCGCGGAGATGGCGCGGGCCTCGCGTTCAAAACGATCATTAAACTCGCGCGAAGAAACCTTGATCGCGACGGACCGGTCGAGTCGGGTATCGGTGCCGAGGTAGACCTCCCCCATGCCGCCCTTGCCGATCATCGAGAGGATTTTGTAATGACCGAGTTGTTGGCCGGAGGACAGTGGCATAAGTATCCACTGATTCTATCCGAAATCAACTTTGCTCATGAAGGGAAAGGACCAGGATCACAGGCAAGCCGGACAGAACGCCGGGTACCAAGATTTCTTCCGAATTGCCGACGATCCATTCCCTCTCCGGTCAACCACGGGCACTAGAGATTCGCGGGGCTACTCCTCAAGTGGAGGCTATTTCCCCAGCGGCACTCTCCGCCGAACTTCGTCGAAGAAATTCAGCAGGAACGTCGCGTGGAGGTTGCCGCTGGACTCTTCGGCCACCGGGCGCGGAAACATGACCACGCGTTTGCCGTCGGACGAAATATCGAAGTTCTGCCGCACACCGTTGCGGCGGACCTGCGTGGGCGACCAGACTCGCGGCACCCCAGCGCTGAATGCGTCGCCCTGCGTGGTGTAGCTCGCGGCCATGACGTGGTCGTCACCGCCGAGGAAGAGGAGTTCGTGCGTAGTGGCGGACCATACCGGAACTTGCCGGCCTTGCTCGATACTTTCCACTTGCCGCCGGGACCGGGGAAGGGACGCACGAAAACCTCCTCGTCAC
>JBDTUY010000157.1:0-9686 GCA_040007495.1 Acidobacteriota bacterium
GCCCTGCGCGCCGAACCTGGTTTCTTAGATCACTTCGATCACGTCACCTTCTCCTACGAATTGCGCTCCGCCAAGCCCGAGCCGCTCATCTACCGGCACGCGGTTGAGGGCCTCCAGGTCGCACCGAAGCAAGCGTTGTTCCTAGACGACAAGCAACCAAACGTAGACGGCGCACACGCTCTCGGCCTCCACGCGGAACTCTTCACTAGTTGGGAAGACTTCGTAGCAGCAAACATCCCGCAGCGTTACAACCTGCCAATCCCAAGCTAATCCGTGGCGCACCCTTGGCGTGGCGCACGCACTAGGCGTGCGGAATATACCGCTGACATTCGAGGCAGAAGATACCTGCCACTGTGCCCCAATACTCCGTCCGCCACAAGTTAGACTAAGCAATGGCCGAGCCAGTGCAATCCCCACCAACCAAGGTCCGCCATACCTACTTCCCCGCCTTCGACATCTTCCGAGGCATCGGCATCCTTTTCGTAATCCTCGGCCACACACCGACCGCGAACGCGACCATAGCAGCCCTACGACCCATCGGCGCACTAGGCGTTCACATGTTTTTCGCGCTCAGCGGCTTCCTCATCACCTACCGCCTGATCGAGGAAGAACAACAAACCGGCCGCATCAGCCTGACGCAATTCTACCGCCGTCGCGTGCGACGCATCCTGCCCCCAGCGCTCATTTACTTGGCAACCCTCGGCATCCTCGGACCTCTGCTGCGCATCCTTCCGACCAGCCCTTCCGAAATCACAGCCAGCACCTTCGTCTACCGAAATCTCTATCAGCCGCCGATGCCAGACGCCTGGTACACCGCCCACTTCTGGACACTGAGCCTGGAAGAACAGTTCTACCTGATCTGGCCTCTACTATTGGTCCTACTAGGCGCTCGTCGATCCCGCACACTCTGGACCGCACTAGCCATCATCGCCGCGACCATCGCGTGGCGCATCTGGGCACTTTCGGTAGACCCAATAGCCAACATCTATCGCACAGACCTCTTAGCCGACCACCTACTATGGGGCTGCGTCCTGGGCATGATCTGGCCGCAAGTAAGAGCCAAAATCGCACGCACCAAACTACTCTGGATCGGCATCGCCGGAGTGTTCGCCGCAGCCGCTTTGCTCTACCAGCAGCCACGCAACTGGCAACCGCAATTCGCGTTCCTGGTAGCCGTCGGGTTCGTATCGTCAGCCGACGGAATCGAAACCTGGCGAGCACCCTGGACCTGGTTCCGCACCCTAGGCGAAGCCAGCTACGATTGCTACATCTGGCAATCGCTGTTCCTACCCCTAGCCTGGGTCGGCCTGCCAATCACACCCCAAACCAACGCCTTAGGCTGGATGCAACAAGCACCGTGGAACTACCTGTTAATCACCGCGCTAACCACGTGCAGCTTCCAACTAACGTTCCCCCGGCGACGAAAGCGCGGAAAATAGGGACTGACTCCGTTTTGCGCCATGCATTGGAACTGGTGCCGAAAACCCCAAGGCGCAAAATGGCTGTCTGTCCCATTTTCCGCCCGTTATATTACGCTGCTCTCGGACACAACACTTCCATGGACCAGTCCACGAGTCGACGCGAGTATACTTGAGTCAGGAATAATTGATGACCGCCGTTCTCACCACACGAATCGAGATTGATGCCCACGCCGTCGCATGGCTTGGTGGCACCAAGGTGAAGGTCATCGAGGTCGTCCTGGACAAGATCGCTAATGGCTGGAGCCCGGAAGAGATTCATTTTCAGCATCCGCATTTATCCTTAGCGCAAATACACGGAGCGTTGACCTACTACTACGAAAACCAATCAGATCTGGATCGTCAAATCCAAGGTCGTTTGGATGAGAGTGCCAGTCTGGCTTCCAAGGCGTCCGATGCGAACTTACGTAGCAGACTCGTCAGCTTGAAAACGTCACTCTGAGCCCTTTTGAGCGTTTCGTTATCTGGCTGCCCGGATACCTCGTACGCTGATAGTGCCTGCCCGGGACCGCAGGTGTAAACATGCGAGGCCTTGCCTTACCCCGCCTGCTACCTAATAAATCCAGCAGTCACCACACGCTGAGTATACTAAAGCCTGGGATTTGGACCTTTAATCTATGGATCTATTCATCAGTTGGTCAGGCGAGCGGAGCAGATGTATCGCGGAAGCCTTGAGAAATTGGATCCCGATGATCATGAATGCCGTTCAACCCTGGCTCTCTTGCGCGGACATTGAAAAAGGCGCACGCTGGAGTACGGATGTAGCGACAAAGCTCGAGACTTCCAAGGTCGGGATCATCTGCCTCACCCCGGGAAACGTCCATTCGGACTGGATACTGTTCGAGGCTGGGGCGTTGTCGAAGACTTTGCAAAACACGTTCGTGTGCCCGCTGCTGGAGGGTTTGGAGCCTGCTGATATCAAGGGGCCTCTGGCGCAATTTCAGGCAACCCGTGCCACAAAGGATGAGATCAAGAAGTTGCTGATTACGATCAATTCGGCGCTTGGGGATAATGCTCTGGCAGATGGTCATCTTGGCGAGGCGTTTGAGGTTTGGTGGCCAAAGCTGAAAGAAAAGCTTCAAACCCTACCTCCAGAACAGGGCTCTACAAGTCCTCAACGGCAGGAACGGGATATTCTGGAGGAGATTCTAGGTCTGGTTAGGATGGAAGCTCGAACCCAACAGAGGCAGATACCGCCTCAACCTATTCTGACCAGTCGGGCGGGTGGATGGGCTGACGAACGATGGGCGGACACGATGCTTGAAGCGGCACGGGAGGTAGACCCATCCGTCAATCACTGTATTGTGGAGCACCTGGGAACGCGAATCGAAGTCAACCTAAAGAGGAATGACGGTCTGGCTACAAAAATCAATTTCTTGCCCACTGAAATGACCTACGAGGCGCGGAAGCGGGTTATCCAAATGCTTTCCGGTGCGTCAGGCGATCTATGGTGTAACCCACAGTGAAGTTGTTTTAGTCCACTAATACGACTTAGCAATAACCACGCGCCGGTCCACCTGCTCCCCCGTCACTACACATTTCCCCGGACCATCGTACTCGTCTTTCAAAGGAATGCACCGCACCGTAGCCTTGAACTCCTTCAGCCGAGCATCGCAGACCGCATCGTCCTTCAGATGAGCCATCACAAACTTGCCGCCGCCTTTTTCCGCGGTGACCGAACGCAAAATCCCCTCGATCTCTTCAATCGAATTCGCCAATACCGTGTTGTCTGCAAGACGCTGCTTCGCGGCGATGTAGATGTCCTTCTGCATGACATCCGCCATCTCCGTCGTCTTGCTGACCACGTCCGCCATCGCGATCGATTCTTTTGTGCCTATATCTCGGCGCTTCAGAACGATCGTGCCTGCCGTCAAATCGCGTGGGCCCAATTCCAGCACCATCGGCACGCCTTGACGCTCCCAATGGAAGAACTTCGCTCCCGGCGTCTGGCCTTCGCGCTCATCCACTTGACCGCCGATGTCTTTCGCAACTTTATGTGCTGCTTCCAGCACCGGACCGCGCTCTTCTTCTTTGCGATAAATCGGTACGATGACTGCCTTGACCGGTGCGAGCTTCGGAGGCAACACCAAACCTTTATCGTCGGAATGGCTCATTACCAAACCACCAATCAAACGCGTGCTAACGCCCCAGCTGGTTTGCCACACATGCTCCAGTTGACCCTCTTTGCTCTGGAACGTGACATCGAACGCCTTGGCGAAGTTCTGTCCCAGATCGTGACTCGTGCCCGCCTGCAGCGCGAGCCCGTTCTGCATCATCGCTTCGATACAAAAGCTCTGCAGAGCGCCCGCGAACTTCTCGGATTTCGTTTTCACGCCTTTAATCACGGGCATCGCCATGATACTTTGCGCCACGTCTTCATACACATCCAGCATCCGCAGCACTTCTTCCATAGCCTCGGCATGGTTGGAGTGCGCGGTGTGACCTTCCTGCCACAGGAACTCCGTCGTGCGCAGGAACATGCGCGTGCGTAATTCCCAGCGGATCACGTTGGCCCATTGATTGATCAACAAAGGCAGATCGCGGTAGCTCTGAATCCACTTACCGAAGAAGTGCCCGATGATGGTCTCCGACGTAGGACGGATTACATACGGCTCTTCCAATTCCTTGCCGCCCGCGTGCGTTACCACAGCCAGTTCAGGCGCAAACCCCTCGACGTGCTCCGCTTCTTTCTTTAAGAAACTCTGCGGGATCAGCAACGGGAAATACATATTGCGATGGCCCGTTGCCTTAAACCGATCGTCCAGCTCACGCTGCAACCGTTCCCAGATGGCGTAACCATTGGGTTTGATGACCATGCAGCCTTTGACGATTTCAGCCGGTTCAGCCAGGTCGCCTTGCAAAACAACGTCTTGATACCAGGAAGCAAAATCCTGACTGCGGGGTGTGATAGGTGATTGAGCCATGCGGGGTTTTCTTGAGTGGACACAGGCCGCCACAACGCATCGGGCCTGACATTCAAGGGTAGCAAAAGGCAGCACTAGGATTTCATTCCGCGACCACGGATAATGGTGTGTTGAGAGGATCACTCGTACGCTGCTGAGCCGCACACTGTTTCGTGAGATTTTTGCCAGCGCCGTGCTTGGTTGCATTCTCTTCACCACGGTCCTGTTTTTTGAAGGCTCGCGCAAACTGTTTGAATTCGTCGCGAACAACTCCGGCCCGACCAAGACCATCGCCTACTTGTTCGCTCTGGTGCTGCCTCAGTCGCTGCCGTTTACGATTCCTCTCGGCGTACTCGTCGGAACTCTGATCACCTTAAGCCGCAAGTCTTCCGATGGTGAGATCACGGCGATGCGCGCGGCCGGCATCCCGGGCCGCCGTGTGGCTCCAGCCGTATTGGCGTTTGCGTTCTTAGGTTTGCTGATCGCGGGTTGCGCTTCCGTTCTGGTGAAACCCTGGGCTGTCCGCGAATCCATTCGGTTAAAGAACGATTTGCTGGCCGACCAATCGACAGCCCTCGTTCAACCGCGCATCTTCGAGGAACGATTTCAGAATACTGTCCTGTATGTGACAGATGCTGGAACTCCTGGACCGGTATCTCAAGTGCTTTGGAAAAAGGTGATGATTGTTGACGTGTCGCCCGCGCCGGAACGCAGCGACATTCCCAGCTTAACGCTGGCCTCCGAAGTGATCGCAGCTCCGGATCGTGCGAACAATCGAATCCAACTTAAGATCACCAAGGGTTATAATTACGCGGCTACTAAGGATGTCAACCGATACGAAATTCGCACTTTGGCGACCGATGAACGGGGTCTGAACGTAGAACCGCCCAAGCTGGTCCCGTCGCACCCCAGCACCGAAATGGACATGGGGCCTCTGATCAAGGCTGCTTACCGCACTCCCAGTCTCAATAAGCAGGAGGTATTGGAAGCACGGATCGAACTGCATCAGCGTGTCGCTTTACCGTTCGCCTGTATCGTGTTGGCGTTCGCAGGAATTTCGTTGGGTATCACCTCGCGGCGCAGCGGGCGATCGTCGGCCGTTGTGCTGACCGCAGCTCTTGCCTTGTTTTATGACATGACGCTGATCAGTATGACGAACCTCGCGCAACAGGGGACCCTGCCAGCCGAGCTCGCGATGTGGACCCCGAATCTGCTGTTCGCAATCCTGGGCATCATCCTGATCTCAAGATTGGAGCGTCCTGCGGGACATGATCACCTGGGACCCATAGGCAAGTTTTTTAGCCGGGCGCCTCAATCCGCGGCTCCCGCGACGGAGATCCGCGGATCTCTGGTGCCGCTCCGCAAGAACGGCCATCGCACTTCGCGAATAAGCGCCTGGCGAGTGCCTTTGCTCAGCCACATCATCGATACGTATCTGGTTGGACGGTTTCTTTTCTACTTCGTTCTACTGTTGACCACCTTCGTCCTAATGATTCACGTCTTCCGATTCTTCGAGCTTCTGAACGACGTAATCAAAAACCACATCGCGTTCCAAAAGGTGCTGACGTATCTGTTCTTCCTGACACCTCGGATGATCTACGAGTTCACGCCCGTCAGCGTTTTGACCAGCATCTTAGTGGTGTTCGCGATCCTAGCGAAGTCGAACGAAATCACGGCTCTCAAGGCCTGTGGCGTCAGTATTTACCGGCTTACCGTACCGATCCTGCTCACGGGCCTGTGCCTCAGCGGAATGATGTTTGCGTTTGACCACTACGTAGTGCCCGACGCGGATCGCCGCCAGGATGCTTTGCTATCGGAGATTAAAGGGCGTCCCGCGCAGACGCATTTGATGGCCGACCGCAAGTGGATCAAGGGGGATAACGATGACTTGGTCTACTACTACCGCTACTTCGATTCCGTTCAGAAGGTGATGTCAGGCGTGAACGTTTTTGAAATCGATCCGCAAACTTTCCGCTTGAAACGCCACATCACGGCCACCAGCGCGCGGTGGGAACCGGCGATTGAGCAGTGGGTTTTTCAGAATGGGTGGAGCCGAGATATGAAGGGGAGCGTGTTCGGGCCGTTCGATGATTTCGCAGGCCAGACGCGGACCTTCTCCGAAGTGGTTGAACGGCCTGAGTATTTCGTTAAGGAAGACATCCAATCCCAGCAAATGAATTACCTGGAACTGAGGGCGTATATCGATGAACTGCAGAGGAGCAACTTCGATACGGTACGTTTACAGGTGCAGTACTACAAGAAGTTTTCGATGCCCCTGTTTGCGTTCATTCTGGCGTTGGTCTCGATCCCGTTCGCTTTTCAGTCCAGTGGCAGAGGTTCGGGAGCGGTGGCAGGCTTCGGCATAAGCCTGATCATTTTTATCGTGTACTATTCGGTTCGCCAACTATTTGAACAGGTTGGGAATCTTGGTCAGCTCGACCCGTTAACGGCCGCCTGGGCCCCGGATGGGGTGTTTTCTTTGGCGGGAGTATTTCTATTGGCAAGGGTGCGAAGTTAGGTGGGCTTACCGCATGGTAAGCCCTTGATATAGCTGGTGTTTCTGGGCTAGCGCGCGCCAGCGGCGGCGTGGGCTACGTGATGCGAGGTGAGGTCGCGGTGGATTGCGAACTTTACCAACCCGGCGACATCATGGATGTCGAGCTTCCGCATTAGGCTGGCGCGGTAGGTATCCACTGTTTTGGGGCTCAGTTCCAGGCGTGCGGCAATTTCCTTGGCTCGGACACCGTCGACCAATAGCGAAAACACTTGATATTCGCGAGCGCTGAGCGTATCGATCGGATCGTCCGGCTCCGGTTTGGCATTGGAACTGAAGATCTTATTCAATTCCAGCTGTGGTGACACGTAGATACCGCCGTCCAAGACCTGCTCAAAGGCTTCGAGCAATTGGGACGTCGGAGCCGACTTCAGCAGGAACCCGCTGACGCCGCAGCGCAAGGCCTCGACCACGGTTTTCCGGTCCTTGCGGGTAGACAGAACGATGACCCGGGTTTTAAGGTTGGCTTCGCGAATCCGACGCACGATTTCCAGTGTGAAAAGGTCCGTTAGATTGAGATCTAATACTGCCAGATCGGGCGGATTCGCCTCGATCGCTTTCAATGCCAAGGCACCTTCAGAAAACTGGCCTGCGACCTTGTAGTGTAGTTGGGCGTTGCACAATGCAGCCAAGCCCTCCCGCACCAATGTCAGGTCGTCCGCCAGCAGAATTGAATACGTCTTGGGTTCTCGCATGGGAACCATAGTTTAAGTCCTATCCCCTGTCATATCGCCGATTAAGCGTCCGGCTTTACCGGTCTAATGCAGAAACTTGCAGGTCGTCCTCGGGTGGCGAATAAATGCCGTAACCGGTTTCAAACTCTAGAGTGAGTCTGGGGCGGAGGAATTCTCTGAATTTATTACATAAGCCCGTGAAGGGGATGGGGGAGGACTGAGAGCGTGGATCGGCAAGCGGAGGCAGCGCCTCCGCGCGGGGCCGCGCCCCGCCTTCCTTTTAATACAGGTTTATCAATGGGCGGTGGGAGCCAAGAGGGGCTATTTGGGAAGTGACGGTGGGAGAGGACATGCGCGGTCTGACCGGTTGTGGGTTAACCAGCCTTGCAGCTCGTCAGCAAGAAACGTTCCGTCTGTCACCGGGTTTTGTCCCGGGTTTTGTCGCAAGAAACGTTCCGTCTGTCACCGGGTTTTGTCTGTCACCGGGTTTTGTCGTCACCGGGTTTTGTCGTCACCGGGTTTTGTCGTCACCGGGTTTGTTGTCACCGGGTTTGTTTCGCACGCGCAGTACAAAAGTCAGGGCGATACTGAAAGCTCGGCTAGCTTTGCTTGTCAGCAGTAGCCGGTCTTGAAAATATGTGAGGCTGAGTGGGAGGAGAATCTTGAGATGAATGTTCGCGCGATTGTTCTTGCATTGGTGGGGTGTGGTGCGGTCGTGTTCGGGCAAGGCCGAATTGATAACGGCCCCGACATGGAGGATCGACTTCTAGGGCATTGGGAGTCGCTGTCCTATGGAGGCGCGTTGCTCAAATCGGTGTTCAAAGACTACGACGTATTGACTTTTGATCGACGCGCTAGACGTGAGCTGTAGATGAAATCCTGATCTCTCAGCTTCGAGGCTAATGTCGGAGGGCGTGGTTGCGTATGATTCGCAATAGCTACGGGATACTGATTGATGACCCAGGGGATCCTGGACCGGGAAAATTGACCACATCGAGATAACGGCGATCAACCTGTCGCTATGAGAAGACTGGTGACCAGCAAGGCGATCACGACTGGAAGCCAAACGATGCGTTCCCATCTACTGGGAGTGATTGCATTGGCGACCGCCCCTAAACCGCCATAGGCCACTACAATCCAAATCAGTTTCCGCGAGATCGGCTGCCAAGGTGTTGCAATCACACCGGTTCGAACCTGCACGATTACGGCGAACGAGAGAAGCAGCACCGCTGCGAACGCCGCGACTATTCGCATGCGCGCTGGCAAGCGGCCGGGGAACTTACCTCCCCACGTGAGCCGTCCCCACGGCGCACCGCCCGCGAGTGCGAATTGGAAGCAGGCCGAGAAACCCGCGCACACTGCGAACGTGTTTGCCAGACGCTCGGCTGTCACGGCAGGCCTCCGCCTGTAACACCGTGCGGATGTTGCCGACGCTGAACAGTGATTCGTTGTAAGCGCAACCTTTAGGGTACGCGAAGTCGAGCCACAGTCGGGCCATCTTTCGCTGCGATTTGGCGTTTTGCACAGTGTTTGAGTTTCTGACCCGAGTTATCCTTCAACAATATTATTGCCGTCTGAAGGGATCGCCGACCATGCCATACTGAACGCACTCTTATGATCAAGTTACTCGCATTATTCCTGGGGACGCTCACCATCGCTGGAGCTCAGGCTCCCGTGGGTAAGTTCACCGTGGACGGCAAGGCGGTGCAACTGACGCAGGTCTACGCGTACGCTACGGAGGGATTTTTCGATAAAAAGAAAGACGACACTGTGGTGCTGCTGACGGATCGGCCCGTAACCGAAGCTCAGATGCGCGACGGATTCGCGCTCCGGCGCTTGACCGGCGAGGGTAAGCTCGTGTTCGTGCAGGAAACCATTAATGCTGCCGGTCAGATTGTGAGTTTCCTGATGGGCCATTCCGCGTTCAAGGCGTTGCCGTCCGGCGGTTCCACAGACCATGTGTTTGAGGGTCGCATGGAAGGCGGCACTGTGAGTGGAACGGTGCGAACCACCTCAGGGCAGGAATTCTTTGGCACGAAATATGAGTACAACGTGAAATTCCAGGCGACAATCCAAG
>JBDTUY010000158.1:0-9668 GCA_040007495.1 Acidobacteriota bacterium
GAAGCCGGGACCTATGAGGTTCGATTCACCTTACACTCCCAGCCGGGGTTGATGCGCCCGGGGGACCAGTTCCGAACCCGTTCCGAGTGGACTCCGATCACGGTGCTCGCATCGGAACCCAACCAGCGCGCGCTGTGGTTGGCGGAACTGCGCGAACACCCCGTGTCCGACGAAGCGGAGTTGTTGCAGGAGACGTTACCGAGTTTGCTGGGTCATCCCGACGATGCGTCGCTTGAGTTGTTGACCGGGTACCTTTATCATCCGGACCGCTCCGTGCGAACGTATGCCAAAAATGGCTTGTCCTATTGGCCGGAAGAGGTTGCATCCCGCCGGCTGCTGGCGTTGTTGCAATCGCGCGGCTCCAGCGATGAGATATTGCAATTCCTGTATTGGCAGCAAGCGTTTCAGTCTGAGGTCCTGGCCGCGTCCACGCCCTATCTGAAATCCGATTCGCCGGTCCTGTTGGCTGGAGCCATAACCGCGCTGAAACAAATGGCTGATGCGCGTCCTTATCTGGAAGACATGCTGCTTGCCTTCGAGAACTTGCCTCCTGGAATCGAGGGGCAGTCCGTGCTCGATCTTGCGCAGGCGATGGCTACCACCAAGGATGAGCGCGTACACGCATTGCTGGGTAAGTTCATCGAGCAGCGGCCCCTTGAGGTCTTGTACGCTGTACTTTCCTTCGGCAATTCGAGCGATCTGCCTAAGCTGGGTGCGATGCTGATTGCCGATAACCTGGACTCCAAGAGCAAAGAGCGTCTGTCGGAGTTTCCACAAGCACTGTATAAAACGTTCGGTAGCTTGTCGGTGCCGTATCTGGAGCGAGCACTCGCAAATTCCCCGGCGCGTTTCACTGGTAGGCAGATTGCTCGGCAGCTCATGAAAGCGGGCGATCCCGTTGGGTTTCGTTTCGCGCTGGCAGCACTGCAAAAGAAAAACGGTGAGCAATCCGACATGCTTCTAGGTCTGAGGGCCGAGTTTCCAGAATTGAAGGACGCGAGTAACGATAAGATTGCAGCGTTTCTGGTGGAACGCGGCGGCAATCAGTGAGTGTCAGTCAGCGCTTAGCGCGCCGGTGCGGCGACATGGGTGGTTGATTTCACGCGCCATTCGCCGGAAGCGGTCTTTTCGTAGACTTCGTCGTCGTAGGAACCGTCTTTCAGGTAGGCTCGACCGGTGACCTTGTCGGCAGCGACGTCCACTTTGATTCCGGAGGTCATGAGGCGCTGGACGCCGTTTACATCGGGCTCATAGTGGTCGGCGATCTTCGCTCCGCCTAGACGTTGGATGGCTAGGACGCCTTTCGCGTCCAGACCTGCGGCTTTTTCGGTCGCCATGATGACGGTGCGCGAGGCGAAGCGCCAACCTTGCGGGGTTTTCACGTACTCGTCCTGATACTCAGCTGTACCGAGGGTTGCGATGCCGCGTACGCCGCTGGCTGTAACGTCGAGGACGGTGGTCGGTCCGGCGGTGCCGCCGGTGCGTGCGGTCTGGGCCTTTCCTTGTGCTGCTGGACCTTTCGCTTGTGCAGGTGCAGCGCATTGGCGCTCGCTTTCGACCAGAGCGATCAGGCGGTCGCGGCCGACCATGCGGCCACGGAATCCGCTGGCGAAGGAGCCGTCGGGAGTGAAGAGGTCGGCGAAGTCGGCTGCTTTGCAAGCGGAGAGGGTTTGGGAGTATTGGCCCATCAATGCCTGAATGGCGGTCCTGTCGGCGTCTGTGAGGGTCGGTGGTTGGGCGGTGGCACGGGTGGCGAGGAGGGTCGCGAGCAATAGGCTGGAGTTCAGGATTTTCATGGCTCTATCGACGGTAGCATTTGGGGGGCGGGAGGGGAATGGGGATGTGGGTGGGGTCATTTGTGTGAGATGAATCTTGGCTTGAGGGTTCGTACCCCGGGCTCACCCGTTTGCGGGCAGGCTGCCCAGGGCTTGTCATGTAGGATTGCGAGAAAGGGTACGAGAGGGAGCAAAGCATGCTTCGGCTTGGGATTCCCCCAAAAATGGGACAGACAGCCTTTTTTGCGCTGGCTGGTTGACTGGCTTCAAAAAAAAACTGATGCCGCAAAAAACGGAGTCAGTCCCCATTTTCGGGTCGGGAACAGTGGTGCGGAGGCGGCGCCTCCGCGCGGGGCATCGCCCCGCCTTCCTGTGTTTGTGGCGTCAAGAGGCTGCGGTGTTGCTTCTCTGGGCTAGGATTTCCAGATCGGGAGCGGCGGCGAATACCTTCTTCACCGCGTCCTCTCCTGCGTGGGTCGCTGCGAATTTCTTGAAGGAGTTGATGAACTGAGCGACTCCGATTTCCGAGAAGCCCGCTTCACTCAATGCCGCTAGAAAGGCAACGTCGCCGCTGGTCCCACCCGTCCAGCCGCGGATCCAACCCAGCGCACCGGCAAGACCATTCTGGTTTTTCTCTACCGTCTCAGCCGCATGAGTATGGAGCAAAGCTTCCGCCCCCGGCAGCGCGCTGATTAAGCGATCGAAATCATCTTTTGCCGCCTGCTCTCGCAGCGCTTCCAGCAGGCTGGCCGTGGCTGCTCGGGTAGTCCCCTCGTCTTCACCAAGTTCCTGCGAGACTCGCTTGACGAACTCGTCCATCATTTCCATTTCCATCTGTTTTACCGCCTTGAGTGCGCCAATGCTTTGACGCATGCTGTCACGTACCTTCTAGATCCTACCCCAAGAAGGGTGTTTCGTGGTGGGTTTGAGATTGAAGCCCTTGAGATAATCCGCAGGTTTGTGATCGCGATTGCTGCTTCATTCGGTTGTGCCTTGATCCGCAACACCGGCCCCTGGCTGTTATCGACGCGTTCCCTCATCCCCGTGTCTACCAGGAACAGCAGTCCGAAGCGTTGGAACATCAAGCCTGGCTGCGGGACTGGGGTCCCGCCCCCCAAAGGCTCTCTGGTAGGCCTACAGGTTCCACGCGGCTTGGCCTTTGGTCGAACTGCTGCGGGCGCGGGGGTCTCGAAAATGGGACAGACAGCCATTTTTTGTGCTGACTGAGTACCTGCTTTCAAGCTGCTTGATGCCGCAAAAAACGGAGTCAGTCCCCATTTCGGGTCGGGAAAACTGCGGGCGCCCCGCCTTCCATGCCTAGTGCTGTTTGACGTCGGCTTCGCCTTCTATGCAGGCGAATTCCAGGTGCTCGAAGTCTTTGTCCAGTATCCGGCTGAAGGCGAACTGGATGGTCCAGGGGCCTGTGTAGACCTTGGGGTCTGTTATGGTCGCTTCGTACTTCAGGTTGTTGGAGTCGATCGGCGTGATGCGTTCCACTACATGGATGGCGTCACTGTGGATGTTGGCCGATTGGTCGAGCCAGGTGCGGCCTACCTGGTTGGTTACATCGATGACTAGCGTGTCGCCTTCCCAGTGGCCTCGGGAATCGCCTTCATACAAGTGAATGCTGGGGTCGATGTGCGGGCGACCGTCCATGGGGATGATGCGGTAGCTGTGCATGAATTCCCAGGTCATGACGACGGCATCAGGCGGCTGAATTATGCGCATGCCGAAGGGCGTGTACATTGAGTGCGGGACGCCGCCCATGAAACAGTGAGCGTCGGATTCTTCCACCATGTGATTGTCTGAGATGTCGGTGGCTTTCTCGCGCGCCCACGGCTGATAGGGGATCACCCCGTCCGGCGGATCGATGATGACACCTGCGGTGCGCGGGATGCCTGACTTCTGGTGCCCGGCCGTCTTTTCGACCGAGTACATCGACATGGTGTTGCCAGCGGTTCGCTGCGACCAAGCGCCTTGCAGGTCCGGCTTGCCGTCGGGCAGGCGCAGGATGGGTCCGCCTTTGACTTCGGCTGGAGATACATAGGGGTTGCCGTTTAACAGCGGGTTCACCGGGCCTCTGCCACCACCTCCCTTGCCTTGACCGCCACCGGGGGCGCCACCTTTGCCCTGTGGCGCGCCTGCGGGAGGCTGCGCTACAAGGGTCGCCGCAGCGATGAGGAGCGCGGCCGATGTGGCCAGGATCGCGGGAATGGCGCGCTTGCTAAATAAGGTGTTCATGGAGGCTCCGTCACGCATTCGCAGATTATCGCCCATGTTCCGGGTCCTTCTTGTCGCCAACGGTATAGGTGGGGCCTTCCTTATCTGCAAAGCACTCGTATTCCATGATCTGGAAGTTCTTTTCGGTGTGCAGCATCAAAGGCAGACTGATTTTGAAGGGCTTGGTAAGGACCGAGGGATCGGTGACGGTGGCTTCGTAAGTGATGGTCTCAGGACCGGTGCGCGTGAAGCGCTCCACTACTTTCAGATCGGTGCTGTGCAGCGAACCTGCGCCGTCAAGCCATGTCATGTCGTTAAAATTTTGGACATTGACAACCAGCGTGTCGCCTTCCCATTTCCCGCGGGAATCGCCGAGCCAGTTTTCGAGGCCATCGAGATGCTCGCCACCCATGTTGATGTTGCGGACGGTGTGGACGTACTGCGAAAGCACCGCGATGATCGGCTGATTCGCCGCCTGCGCGATGCGGAACGGATACGGCGAATACATGAGGCGAGGGATGCCGGGCATCCAGCACTTGTGGATCGGATCTTCGGTCGCCTTGCTGGCGTTCAGTTTTAACTTCTTGGCGAGAGCGTCCGCTTTATACGGGATCTTGCCATCGGCCGGTTCGACGATGATGTTCTTACCGTTGAGCTTGCCCTGGATGTCGGCGTCGACTTTGCCGCGCACTTCCCAGATACCGTTCAGGTCGGGTTTGCCGTCGAACAGGCGGGGCGGAGCGTAGGCTTTTCCCTTGGCGGCTGGCGCGGCCTTGGCGGCTGCTTTGGCAGGAGCGGGGGTTTGGCCTACGGCGGTGAAGGCGAGTGTCAGGCTAGCGAGTAGCGACAGGGCTAGCGGTGCCACGTAGCTGAACCGGCGCATGCTTATTTAGCCCCTGTGGCAGCCGCGCCTTCGGAAGATCCGGCCAATAGCGTACGACCGTCCGGCGTGCGGCACGAGCGAGCATTTACGGTGTTGGTGCCGTTCTTGGCTCGGGTACCGACGACCGTGATTTCCTGGCCTTCCTTGATATCCGTCTTGCGCCAGCCGTTCCGGTACAAAGTGTTGGGCGGGCCGGTTTCGATGTCCCAGCTGGCCATTTTGCCGGTGTCCGGATCCACGGCGTCCATATGAATGTACGAGTGCGGATTCACCCAATCCATCTTGGTGAACTTCCCGGTCAAGGTGACTACTTTGGTGGAGTCAAATTCGGCAGCGAAGGAATGATGCGCGGCGATGGGCCAGACGGCCATGAGCAGGCCAGCGGTGAACAGCAGCATCGAATATTTGCTCGTCATCTTCATAAAATTAAGGACCTCACTAGGGCGGTAGGCAGACCAACACAAGATTATATCCGGGATCGGGGTGGAGGTCCACCCGCCGTTCGGGTGGGAGGGCTAGGGGGCTAGTTTGGTACTTGGGTGATTGGGATTGGGGAACTCGGGATCAGAACTAACCGCTCCCTGTGGTCGCGGCTCTGTAACGGGCACGACGGGTGCGAGTGCTGGAAATGGGTGATCGGACCTGGGGTAGACCCCGCTCCCTGTCCATCGCGGCTCGTGGGGTTTTGTGAACCGATTGGGCGGGACGCTACTTGGTCATCGCAGCCAAGCCTTCGCTGAGTTCGATCTGGGTTCCGAAGGGGTCCTGGAACACGGCAAAGCCCGCTTTCATCGACTCTGTGTAGCGATAGGGGCTGTCGAACTTAACGCCATTGGCCTCCAGCTTCTTGGCAAAAGCCACCAGGCCGACGACTTCCAGGCCGATGCGGTCGAAGGCTCGGCCCTTGGAAGGCGCTACGGGGGCTTTGGCTTGCTCAAAGATGATGCTGGAGCCGGGGATCTCGGCTACGGTCTCACCGTTGCGCTTCCCCAAGGTCGCGCCGAAGTTCTTAGCGTACCAATCCTGCGCTGCCTTGACGTTGGGGACCATCATCTTAATGGTCTCGGCGGCGACGGGGGTGGCTAGTTTTTTGTCCTCTGTAATGCGGACTTTGATTTTGTCCGGCGACAGCACGTAGACCTCTTTGGAGGACCCGCCCGGGAGGGGTTTGATGCCTGCGTCGGCCCACTTGGCGAGGGACGCTTTGAGGTCCTTCACGGAGAAGCCGATGAAGTCTAGTGAGGAGCCTTCGGAACCGGCGAGTTCGACGGGGGGCGGTGGAGGAGTTGCGGGAGCGGCCTTAGTAGCTCCTTTGCCCTGCGCCGGTGCGTTGCTGACGGTGAAGATCAGCAGGCCGGGGAACTTCATGAACCTGTTGGTGCCTACGAAGGGAATCGACTCCGCGCCGAGTGCCATCCAGAACTTGTTGGAGGTCTCCACATCTTTCGCACGGAGCACGTCGTGGCCGGCGGAAACGCCCATTTTGTTGGGGGTTGGCAGTTGGGCCATTGCCGGCAAAGCGACTAGGAAGAGGGCGATGAGCAGGGTCGGTTTCATGGCTCCGGCGATGATATCACGGCGGTGGGAGGTGTCTGGGGATGGAGTGAATAGGGAATTCGGAAGCAACCGAGTGCTGGAAGTGGGTAATCGGATGTTGGGAAGACTCCGCTCCCTGTCCGTCGCGGCTCGTCGGCTTTGCGGACGGGTCTGGGTGGGTGCCCGACCGGCTTTTATCGTCTGGCACAGACTGAGGGGCTGACCGCGGAAAATGGAACCGTCCTGGTCGTGGGCAGGCGTCGAGAAAATCTCGACGCGGCACGCAAAAGTGCGTGCGCCACAGTGGGTGCTTTTGGGGGCTGCTACTTCTTGCCTTCGACTTTTGCGCGTTCAAGGTTCAATGGGGCGTTGGTTGCGCCCTGGGTCCAGGTGCCTTCGATTTGGCCTGAGGCTTTTATGACGCCGACGTAGCTGGCTGCTATACCTCGGACTTCCAACTGCAGCATGCTTTCGCGGATGGTGACCGTGGTTACGGAGATAGCTTGGTTGCCCTGATCGAGGATGATCAGGCGGCCGGAGGCGGTGCCGTCGGCTGCACGGGTGAGTTCCAGTGCTATGCGGACTGGTGTACCGTTTTCAGGATCGATGGCTCCGCCCCAGGTGCCTTCGAATTCCTTGGTCAAAGGGCTGCTCCTTTGCGCCGCCTTGATCGTTGCCTTGGAATCGGTGCGCTTCAACTCGAACTGGATGGGTGCGACTCCATTGGTCGCGGTACCGGATAGGGTGACGCCGTCCTCAGAGAATTTCGCGTCGAACGCGGGTGCGCCGGGCAGGTCGGCTACGACGAAGCGAAGGGCGGTGTCGCCCACGGTGATCTTGCTGAGAGGCAGGTCGACCGCGCTTGCGACGGGGATGCTGAAGGTCCCGGCCCAGAGCCCGGTGGGGCCTTTGGTGAGGTCGAGCAGAATGGGGATCTCCTGCTGTGGAGCTTTTAGGGTGCCTTCCCAATGGCCCGCGCCTTTGGCGGGCGGGGTTTGGGCGAAGGCGATGGGGAGGGCGCAGAGAATCGAGATCGCGATTGTTCTGCATGTGGTCCGCACGCCCAAAGAATATCAGAACTAGGGGCTGGGGCGATTTCAGATTCAAACCATTTCAGATTCAAACCCTGGGTATATAATTCAAGCAGAGGATTCCGCGTGCATAGCGAATACATAGAAGAGCGCAACGGTGGCTACTATGTGGTCGGGTCTCGTGTTTCGCTGGATTCCATTGTCTACGCCTTCAATGAAGGCCTGTCACCGGATGCGGTCCAGGAGAACTTTCCGTTACTGCACCGTGCTCAGGTCTACGGTGCAATCGCCTTCTACTTGGATCATCAAGCGGCAATTGACGAATACCTTACTCGCGAGAAGCAGGAGTTCGAGGCGGCCTCGATTCCTATGGAGCGGGCGAATCCATCCCTATGGGAGAAGGTTCAACTGGCTCAGGTTAAATCGAACGAGCCTCTGGCTTGAGTATTCGATTTCAGGCAGACGCCGATCTCAGATTCGCTATTGTCCAGGCAGTCCGGCAAAGGGAAACCGCGATAGACTTCGCCTCAGCTGTCGATTCCCAACTCAACGGACTCAGTGATGCTGAAGTTCTCGATCTAGCGGCCAGGAATAATTGCATCCTTGTCACTCATGATCACGGACCATGGTTGTTCATTTCCAGGCTCATCTTGCGGCTGGAAAGTCTAGTCCTGGAATTTTCCTCGTAGCTCAGGGCGCCCCGACTGGTGAAGTAGTCAAAGCCATTATCCTGGTGTGGTCTGCCTCCAGCGCCACAGACTGGCGGGACAAAATCCACCATCTCCCGAGCCTCTCGCAACACGTCCTTTAGTTCATCACAGGCCCGCTTATATGTGTGGTTACGGGAGCCGCGCCTGATGTTGCGGATGCTGTGTCTCCGGCGGGGCATCGCCCCGCCTTCCTTAGCCTAAGGTGTTTCTCCTATTACTATCTCGGGAGGATTTGCCGATAGGTGCTTATGTCTCGGCCTTAGTTTGGACCGAGAGTGAGCGAGGAAACCTTACTTCCATGAACGATAGCGAAACTCCCGCCATTTTGGCCGCCTACCTTGATACGTTGCAGACGCTGGCCGAAAGCATCGAGAAAGCCTGTCCGCCGGTGGGGGGGACGTATCAGCAGAGGATCGGGCGATTGCGCTCGCGATTGTCGTTTCAGACCGATCCCGACTCGCTGCAGGAGACGGCTGCGCAGATTCGGGCCAATTTAGAAGAGTATTCGACGCACGCGGCCAGCTACCTGGATCGGCACATTTCCGAGATGCGGCGCGTGGTAGCGGGGTTGGAGAGCATTGGGCAGGAGATGATCCGGCGTCAGGATTATTATGCGGCTCGGCTGCGTGAGCTGGCTCTGCGGATGGAGATGGAACAGTATCCCGAAGATCCGGATTTGGTGAACGACGCGCTCGGGGTTCACACCTTTCAATTGGCGGATCTGGCGGAGAGCATACGTTTGGAAGGGCGTTCCTTGCGTTTGAAGATGGATGACCTGAAGGGCGATGTAGATGCTCACCTGGCGGATACCGTGATCACGGACCCGTTGACTGGGCTGATCAATCGGCGGGAATTGGAACGGCGCATGATGGCCAGCCGATTGGCTGGGCATCCTCCGCGGCGTTTGCTGTTCCGCGTGGAGGCGCTGCTGCATGGGTTGTCCATTCCGGGCGCCGAGCATGAGGTTCTGCGTCAGGCGGCGGCCCGGTTATCGGCGCAGTGCCGGCCGGAAGACGTGGTCTGCCGGTGGAGCGAATCGGAATTCATGGTGCTGTATCACGGACCGTCGGATGCTTGCGAGCGGCGCGGGCAGCAGATGTTGACCAATGTTGGGGAAGACTACCATCTGGAATCCGGACAAGACGTGCAGGTGTATTCGCGGATGGAACGCTTTGATCCGGAACCGGCGCTGGTGTAGTCGCGAGAGTGGGTGTTAGCAGCCGGGAAAGGTTCCCGGCGCGGGTTAGGGAACCCGCCTTCCATGGGGAGCCGCGTCGGATTTGCTGGGCTAGTCATTGGGGAATAAGGCCACCGATTGGAATAAGGCCACACATTGGCTGCTTTGTCTGTGCCTTTTGTACTACCTTGATGTAGGTGCAATCTTTCAAGGGCGTTTCAGTGCTGGTGACGGGGGCTGGTCGGGGGGTCGGCAAGCGGCTGGCGATTGGGTTTGCCTCGCACGGTGCTCGCGTGGGGCTGCTGGCTCGCAGTAAAACCGAGTTGGATCTGTGCC
>JBDTUY010000159.1:0-9661 GCA_040007495.1 Acidobacteriota bacterium
TCCATCGATCCATCTTTGAGAATGTCGCATTCCAGGCCCGAAAATACGCGAATCCCGAGCCCGCTTTGGTCCATCTCGCGAACCTGCGCCGCGAACGCGACGGCTCGTTTTTCATCCAGACCATTGGCCATCGCGAGCGCTTTGGAGTGGTCCGTGATGGCGATATATTCGTAGCCCATCTCGCGAGCCGCTTCCGCCATCTCTTCCAACGTCGCGCGGCCATCGCTCTCGCGTGTGTGCATGTGCAGGTCGCCACGTATATCGGATTGGTTCACCAGGTTGGGGAGAGTTCCCTGCTCTGCCGCTTCGATCTCGCCCTGATTTTCGCGCAGTTCGGGAGGAATCCACGCCAATCCGAGCGCAGCGTAGATCTGCTCCTCAGTTTCCGCAGCGACGATCTCTTTGGTATCGACCTTCGCCAATCCGTATTCGTTCAGCGTCAACCCGAGCTTCAAGGCTCGCGTACGCAGATGAATGTTGTGTTCTTTACTACCGGTGAAATACTGCAACCCCGCGCCGTAGCTCTCTTTGGGCAAGACCCGTAGATCGACTTGCAGACCTTCCAGTCCAAATTTGACGCTGGCCTTGTTCGGACCTTTCGCCAATACTTCATGCACGCGAGGATGCGTCGTGAATTTCTCGATGGCCGCTTCAGCACCAGGACCGGTGGCCAGCAAATCCAAGTCGCCCACCGTATCCTTGCCGCGCCGCAGACTCCCTGCTGGCGTGACTTGTTCGACGCCTTCGATTGCTTTCAGATAGTCGCCCATTTCATCCGCGACGCCTTGCGCGAAATTGACCAGAAAGCGGCCGGAACGCTGCCGATACTGCGCAATCGACCGCAATACTTTCTCTTCCAGCTTCGCGCCCATGCGGGGCAGTTCACGCAGCTTCTGTTCCTGACAGATCTTCTCTAACCCATCGATGGTTGAGACGCGAAAATGCTCAAACAGCGTGCGAATGCTCTTAGGACCGAGGCCCTGGATCTTCAACAGTTCCAGAGCAGTTGGAGGATACAATTCCAACATCTGATCGCGGCGTTCAAAGCTGCCGCGTTCTTCGATCTCAATGATCGCGGCAGCGATGCCCTTGCCGATTCCTGGGATGTCGGTGACCTTCTTGTCAGGATCTTTGACAATAGCCGAGACCGGCTCCGGGTAGCCGTCGAGCACAGCAGCGGCGTTACGATAGCTGCGAATTCGGAAACCGTCTTCGCCAGCAATCTCCATCAGGTCGGCAGTCTCTGTCAGCAGCCGGGCGATCTCGTGATTGTCCATGAGTTGTTTGGTGGAGATTTTCAGCGCTTACCGATCAGCCACATCACAAGACTCGCAATCGCGCTGAGCAGCAGGCAAGTGACGACGGGGAAGTAAAATGAACCGCTCTTGCCCTCAATCCGAATGTCTCCAGGCAACCGGCCGAGCTTGATGGGCAGGCGGTCACCCAGCATCACCAGGACGCCAATAGCGGCCAAAGCCAAGCCGCCGATGATCAGGATTCGTCCCACGCGCCGCGTCTCCTCCCTCATGATAGCGAAGACCGATTCGATAGAACGGCCGCGTGCGGGAGTATTCGATAATGGTGCGGAGGTCTATCCATGATTGCTAGCGCACCCGCCACGATTGACGTACTGGACGAATTGAATCCGCGCAAGTCTGCTGAGGCTCGCCTGGATCGGGCGGCTGACCTTTTGGGGTTGAACGAAGGACTGCAGAAGGTACTTCGACTCCCAACGCGCGAAATGATCGTGCACATCCCGGTCATGCTGGACGATGGTCGCATTGAGGTCTTCACCGGCTATCGCGTGCAACATTCGATTGCACGGGGACCGGCCAAGGGCGGCATTCGTTACGCACCAGACGTGACGCTTGATGAGGTGCGCGCATTGGCATCGTGGATGACCTGGAAGTGCGCCGTCGCGGATTTGCCATTCGGGGGCGCGAAGGGCGGAGTCATCTGCGATCCGTCCATCTTGTCGCAGCTCGAACTAGAGCGCATCACGCGTCGTTATACAGCGGAGTTGATGGAATTTATCGGACCCGAACTGGATGTTCCTGCACCGGACGTCAACACGGATGCTCAGACCATGGCGTGGGTGATGGACACGTACTCCATGCATGTTCGCCACACGGAGACAGCGGTAGTGACAGGCAAACCGATCGAGCTTGGCGGCTCAAAGGGCCGCACCGAGGCAACGGGCCGTGGCTGCATGATCGCGAGTCAAGAGGCTCTGAAGAAAATTGGTGTTCCTCCGGACGGCGCCCGGGTGATCATTCAGGGTTTCGGTAATGTGGGCGGTATGGCAGCGAAGTTGATGTCGCAGAATCGCTTCAACGTGACTACGATCGTCGAGTACGATGGTGCGGTCCACAATCCAGATGGTCTGGATATCGGAGCATTGATGGCGCATCGCAAGAAGACCGGTTCCATCACGGATTTCGCGGGCGGCGAGAATGTAGATCGCGACGAGGCGATGTACATGGATACCGACGTCCTGATGCCGGCCGCGCGAGAGAATGTGATCACGGCCGCCAACGCGACCAAGCTGCAGTGCAAGGTTCTGTGCGAAGGTGCCAACGGCCCGACTACGTATCTGGCCGATCCGATTTTGGACAGCAAGGGGATCTTTGTGGTCCCGGATATTCTGGCCAATAGCGGCGGCGTCACAGTGTCGTACTTCGAGTGGGTCCAGGATCGGCAGGGCTATTTCTGGAGCGAGGAAATGGTCAACGAACGCTTGAATGGCGTCATGACGAACGCGTTCCACGCTGTGGTTGCTTACGCTGAAAAACACAACGTCAACAATCGAATTGCAGCGTATATGCTGGCAATGGATCGCGTTGCGTCGGCCATCAAGCTGCGCGGGATCTATGCATAGGGGCGACTTAGAGAGGCTGATGTATCCGCCTCCTACGCAGAACGCGCGGCCCCGTCTTCTAATCGCGGATAATAGGGTCTCGCATGTCCGCTGACCCTTCCACGCCGCTAATGCGGCAGTACCACGGCATCAAACAACAAGTCCCGAACGCACTGCTGTTCTTCCGCCTGGGCGACTTCTATGAGCTTTTCTACGACGACGCGAAAACTGCCGCGCGTGAATTGGAGATCACTCTTACTTCTCGCAACAAGGAAAAGGATCAAGCGATTCCGATGTGTGGGGTGCCCTACCATGCGGCGGAGAACTACATCGCCCGCCTGATTCAGAAGGGGTATCGGGTCGCGATCTGCGATCAGACTGAGGAAGCAAGTGCGGCCAAGAAGCTGGTCAACCGAGCGGTAACTCGCATCGTTACACCGGGGACCGCGATGAATCCGGTGCTACTGCGGTCGCATGAGAATAACTATCTGGCTGCGGTGATGAACAACGGAGCAGGCCGGACGGGCATCGCGCATGTCGATATCTCGACCGGTGAGTTTCGCGCAACCGAGGTGGATCAAGCGGAAGCGGCGGCGTCGCTAGAAACGCTGAATGCTCGCGAGGCGTTAGTCCTGCCTGGAGATGCGGAGCCCCTTCCCTGCCTGAAGACTGTTGTTGACGGGTGGGTTTTCGCGCCTGATTATGCGGGTCGCAGCTTATGCGATCACTTCCGATTACTGTCGTTGGATGGTTGCGGGTTAGAGAATCGTCCCCTTGCGACAGGCGCGTCGGCGGCGATCCTGCATTATTTGCGAGAGACGCAGAAGACCGCGCTGGATCATCTGGAGCGTCCGTCGTTTTATGATCGCGCCGACGCGTTGATCCTGGATTCGACGACTGTTCGGAATCTTGAATTGGTGGAGCCTTTGTTTGCCGGAGAGTCAAAGGAATCGACGCTCGTTTCGGTGCTGGATCGTACCCGAACGGGTATGGGCGGACGACTAATGCGTCGGCGGTTGCTGGCTCCTTCGATTGAGCCAGCAGAAATCAACCAACGCCTGGATGCTGTCGCGGAGCTACATGGCGCGACGATTCTACGTGCGGAGTTGGGCAAGGAACTCGGGTCGATTCTGGATCTGGAGCGGCTGCTGTCCAAGGTCTCGCTATCCTCCTGCAATCCCCGCGACGTACTGGCCTTGGCGAAGTCGCTGGCTGTAATTCCGGCGCTCAAGCGGTTACTGGGACAAGCTCACGCTGCGCGCTTAGTCGATATCGTAGGTCGCTTGGACGAGATCGATGAAGTCCGAGACGGGATACTCGATTCGCTTACCGATGAGCCTCCGATCAATTTGACCGACGGTGGAGTGATGCGCTCGGGGCTGGACGCACGGCTGGATGAGTTGCGGGATATTCAGCAGAACAGCCGCACCTATCTGGTCCAGATCGAACAGAGAGAAAGAACTCGGACTGGGATTACGTCTTTGAAGGTCCGGTTCAATAATGTGTTTGGCTACTATATCGAGATCTCCAAAGCCAACATGCATCTTGTGCCGCCCGACTACGATCGCAAGCAGACCTTGGTCAACGCCGAGCGATTCGCGACACCGGAGTTGAAAGAACTCGAAGTCAAGATCCTGGAGGCGGAAGAGAAGATCCTCACGATCGAGAAGGAGCTTTTTGAAGCCTTGCGCGTACTGGCGTCGTCACACGCGGCGAGGATCAAGGCGACGGCCTCGGCCGTGGCGGAATTGGATGTTACGGTCGCCCTGACCGAGGTCGCCGTAGAGGGGCGCTACGTTCGTCCGCGCTTCAGTGAAGACCGTGAGATGCAAGTGGTCGCGGGTCGGCATCCGGTAATCGAGAAGCTGACGGAACGCGACGCGCAGCGCTTTATCCCGAACGATATCTACTTTTATCCAAACAGACAGTCCATCGCGGTGATAACGGGACCGAACATGGGCGGCAAGTCAACGTATCTGCGGCAAGCCGCGCTACTGACGATTCTGGCGCAGATGGGATCGTTCGTACCTGCGGAATCGGCGTTGTTGCCAATTGTGGATCGGGTGTTCACTCGAATCGGGGCAGCGGACAATCTCGCGCGCGGGCGGTCTACGTTCATGGTGGAAATGACTGAGACTGCGGTGATCTTGAATACGGCGACGGCTCGTAGCTTGATTGTTTTGGATGAGATTGGCCGAGGTACTGCGACATACGACGGGCTCGCGCTGGCATGGGCAGTGGTCGAACATATCCATCGGCATATTGGAGCAAATACGCTGTTCGCGACGCACTATCACGAATTGACGGAGCTGGAATCGCAGTTGGAAGGCGTACGAAATCTGCACGTGTCGGTGAAGGAATCCGGCGACCAGATATTGTTCCTGCGGAAGGTTGAACCGGGGGCGGCGGATCGCAGTTACGGGATTGAAGTGGCTCGGTTGGCGGCGCTGCCCATTAGCGTGATTGAGCGCGCGCGTCAGGTGTTGGCGATTCACGAGTCTGCGGAACAGACTGTGACCGAAGAGTTGTCGCCGCGTATAGCTCCGATGCAGATCCAGATGTTCGAGCCGGTGAATGCGAGTATCGCGGAGAAAATTCGGGGCCTGAAGCTCGACGAATTGCGGCCCATTGAGGCTCTGCAATTGCTGTCTGAGTTGCAGAAGGAATTGGGGCACGTGTAAGGAATGAGAGTCTGCGGCATCATGAGCGGAACTTCGCTCGATGGGATCGACGTCGCGATTGTCGATCTCAATGGGCGCAGTATTCAGCCGGTCGCGTTGCATAGTGCGCCGTATCCAAAGGCTGTACGCGAGGCGATTCTTGGCGTATCCAACGTGATGGCTCCGACTGGGGCGATTGCGCGCTTGCACTTTCTGCTCGGCGAACTCTACGCGGAAGCCGTGATTGCTACTTGCCGCAAGCATCGGGTCCCCCTGAAGTCTGTTGAGTTGTGCGGTATGCACGGGCAGACGATTTTTCACGAAGGCACGCCGGTCAACTTTCTGGGTCGCAAAATTGCCAGCACGCTGCAGATTGGAGATCCGTCGGTGTTTGCGGAGCGCACCGGCATCCGCACGATTTCGAATTTCCGCGAACGCGACATCGCTGCGGGAGGCAAGGGCGCGCCATTGGTCCCGTATGTGGACTACCTGCTGTTTCATCACAGGCGCAAGTCCCGCGTGGCGTTGAACATCGGCGGCATCGCGAATATCACTGTGATCCCCGCTGGCGCGAAGCGAGAACAAGTGATCGCGTTCGATACCGGTCCGGGCAACATGGTGATCGATGCACTGATTTCCAAGTATACGGATGGCAAGCAGACCTACGACCTAAATGGTCGGATCGCGCAGAAGGCCGAGGTGCATGAACGGCTGCTGACGTCCATGCTGTCGGACCCGTACTTCACGCTGAAGCCGCCCAAGAGCGCGGGGCGGGAGCAGTTTGGTCAGGAGTTTGCGAGTGGTCTGATAGCCACTGGAATTCCGATTCCAGACCTGATCGCAACCGCCACGGAATTGACCGCGTGTTCCATCGCCAAAGCCATACAACGCCACGCACCGAAAACAATTGAGGTGATTGTTTCAGGCGGCGGCGTTCATAACCGATGGCTGATGGAGAGGCTAAGGAACCTAATCGACGGACCCGTCTTGAGTAGCGAGATTCTTGGAGTCGACCCCGACGCCAAGGAGGCCCTCGCGTTTGCCGTTCTTGCCCGTGAGTTTGTCCGCCGTAGACCCAGCAACCTGCTTGGCGCGACTGGTGCTCGCAGGAACGTTCTTCTTGGCCGCGACACCCCGGGCTGATGCAGTAGATTTCGCTTCGGGCTTGGGAGCTTCCTGAGGAATCAGATCGTCAAGGACGCGGCGTACGTAAGTTCTCATGCCTGGAGCGTAGCGGATGGATTCTGGGCAGGCTGCGGATGAAAACGCAACACGTTGTATAGACGTGATTTCCTCGTCTCCGCTTGAGGGGATGTGAGATCGAGTCAACCTCCCGTGACCACCTAAAACTCCCTCCACTTCAGGAAAGAGAGGCCTTAATGAATGTGGCTAGCGGTAGAAATAAGCTGTTGGGATGATCCGCAAAAGAGACAAATCCGTGGTGCCGGTAAAAGGCGATCGCATGGTCGTTCTTTGCGTCGACGACCAACGCATATGCGGCGGGCGGGGCGTCGAGCGTGCGTTTTGCCGCATTGGAAAGTGAAGCAGCACCAAGTCCACGCCCTTGGAACTGCTGATCGATAGCGAGCCGACCGATCCGGACGGCTGGTACTGCAGGATACCGCGGCAATCGCTTAGCCAGACTCTGTGGCAAATTTGTGAGGGGAATGCTAGTTGCGGCCAGCGTATAGTAACCGGCGACGTGACCGCTTAATGTGTCGACGGCGATGAAGCAATTGGTGATGTGTCGGCGAATGTCCTGCGTGACCTGCGTACGAAGGTAAAGGTCCAGAGCAACCTCTCCACAGGCAAACGTAGAGCGGTCGTGCATGTCACCCAACAATTCAACGCGGAAAGGAGCGTTCACTTACGCGCCTAAGAGCTCACGGCGACGACGCGCAGCGCGCTTAAGAGCAGCCGAAGGAGTTGGGGGTTTAAGTAGCGCTTCGGCAAAGCGGCGTTGGTCTTCCGCGGAGAGTCGCAGCAACTCGGTATCTTCGATGGTGCGCCAAGCCGCTTCGCGCGCAGACGAAACCACGAAATCAGTCAGAGTTCGCCCTTGGATCTCTGCAGCACGTTTCAGCATCGCGTGAACGTCAGCCGGAAGGCGGGCTTCTAGACGGGCAACGGAAGTATCGTGTGCCATAGATATAAAATACGGCAAATTGCCGTATGAGTCAAGGATCTCCCGCAAACTTACGCAGCGGTTCGTGGTTTGTAGCGATCTAAATGAAGGTTGTTGGCGCGACTTCGCGTCTGGGCTATGTCGTAGGAGTTCTGCATGCGCATAAGCGTCTCCATGTCGACAGCGAAGGCTTGCTCAAAACGAAGAGCCATCTCGCCGGAGAGGTCAGCCTTGGCGTTCAGGAGGCTAGACAGCGTGGGACGAGAAACGTGCAAGATCTTTGCAGCTTCCGTAACAGAAAGACAGTAGGCGTCGATAACTTCTGTTCGCAAAAAGTGTCCTGGGTGAACAGCCTTCAACATCCGCATAGTCCGCTAGCGCCAGCCCTTTTCGACGCGGCATTGGGCGATATCGAGGTAGCCCTGGTTCACTTCAATCGACCAGCGCATCAGTTGTTGAAAGTCGATGTGGGTCTGGTCACTGTAGCCTGAGGCTTCGGAAAGCTGGCGTTGGTAGTCGGCAATCTGGGCACGAATCTTCGTAACGCCTTCTGATGTGCCTCCTGCATCTCGCAGCAATTGGTCCATTCCACGGGAACGGTCGCGCTGCATGGAGTCCCGCAGACTCTGTGCCGAAATCTGCCGATAGACCGTTTCTAGGCGGGGGGACCAGTCTGGGCATCCAGAGTTTGCGGAACCGGAAGTGGTTCCACGGGGGGAGGCGACTGACGTGACTGCTGTCGTTCCGGTGCGCTCCGTTGCCATTTTTCCATTCGCTTCTCGCAATGCGCCTGCAATGCCTCCCAAGATGTTGGCAGCACGAGATTCACGCGGAGAGACAGGAACTGACGACGCTGCACGGTTCTGCCGTGCGGTAATCTCTGCGATCTTTTTATTTGCTTCTTCACGCGCGCTAACATCCTCTCCTTTAGCGGCTTCCTGATACCAGGAGAGGGCTTCTGTTTCGCTTTGGGGTATTCCATCCCCACCCACTAGATTCAGATAAGCCATCCCATTCTGAGCTTTGGCATACCCAGCATCAGCGGCAAGATGCAACCATCGCACCTCTTCCGCAAAATCTTTCGGGACTCCATCCCCATCGTGGTAGATCCGTGCGAGCGAGAACATTGCTTGGACGTTCCCCTGACCTGCGGCGAGTCGATAAAACCTCAGTCCCTCGGCAAGGTTTTGGCCCACCCCGTGCCCGTTATAGTAGAGTCCGGCAAGGCTTGCTTGCGCCGCGGGAAACCCCTGGTCAGCAGCTTGCCGATACCGTTTCGCAGCTTCGGAGTAGTTCTTGTCAACACCTTTACCATAGTTGTAAAGACCACCCAGTCGTTCTTGTGCATGGGCTACACCTTGATTCGCGGCTAGCGTGAACCACTTTGCCGACTGAATATAGTCCTGGTTAAGGCCCTCCCCGGCGTAGTAGATCTCACCTAAATTATCTTGAGCTGCCGCGAACCCTTGCTCTGCCGCTAGTACGAACCATTTCACGGCTTGGGTATAGTCTCTCGTCAAGCCGACACCCAAGTAGTATAGGCTTCCGAGACCCGTTTGGGCCGCAGCGAACCCCTGATCCGCCGAACTGCGCAACCATCGAACTGCTTGGGCATAGTCCCTGGAGACGCCTTCTCCAGCGTAGTAGAGATACCCCAGCCTACTCTGGGCCTCAGCTTCGCCAGCTTCAGCTAGAGGGCGCAACTCCTGAAAGGATGTTGGGTAATTTGTCGGGACAGCAGGAACGGGCGCGTTGGGGCCTACTTGCAGCAAAGCGGCTTCACGCACGTCTAGCTCCGCGCCGCGCAGGGTGAGTTTGGCTTGGTCGAGCGTAGACTTGCGCTCCTTGAGCAGATTTTCAGACTCGGTTAGAGCGGATTGAACGGCGCTCTTGGCATCGGCACCAACAGCCGATTCGAGCGCGACCTTTAGCTTCTCCAGGGAGAGTTCGGCGCGGTCAAACGCCAACTGCGCCTCGGCAACAGTTCGCTCAGCCCGGATAACAAGAGGGGCTTTGGAC
>JBDTUY010000160.1:0-9629 GCA_040007495.1 Acidobacteriota bacterium
GTCGTCGGGTTGTCAAAGGGTGGAGAATATAGGAGCGAGTGAGCCTTCACAGGCTCGCCGCTGGGGTGTATCCTTAGCCAAATGCGGTCTTTGTTTCTGTCTAGACATATAAGTCCTAACGGTGACGTGCGACGACGCCTGGTTGCGGTCGCCGCCCTTGGCTTGCTTATTTTAGCCACGCCTTTCGTATCCACTCATTTGGCGGCTCAATGGCTGAAGTATCCGACTGCCGGGGTGCCGCGAAAGGCCGATGGCTCCGTGAACATGTCAGCGGCGACGCCAAGGATGGCGGATGGCAAGCCCGACTTTTCTGGAATTTGGATGACAGGAGATTCCAATAACGCCGGTCGGACGAAGGGCAAGGCGTCTGCTCCCGCCGATCTTCCCGGCAATCCAGCTAACATCAACGCATCACGGACCATGGCGAATCTTGGGGTCGACCTTCCGGGAGGGCTACCGTATCAACCGTGGCTTGTGCCGATCGTCAAGGAACGCACCGCAAATCGGGCGATAGACGATCCGCACATCAAGTGCATGCCGGACAACTTTGTGCGCGCATATGGGATGCCCCATCTGCTCCGGTTCGTGCAGACGTCCGGTCTATTGATCACGCTGAATGAATTGAACGCTGGATACCGCTTGGTCTTCACGGACGCACGGCCCTTGCCCAAAGATCCATTTCCGACGTTGCAGGGATACTCCTCAGGCAAGTGGTCCGAAGATACGTTGGTGATCGATACGATTGGAGTGAGCAACGATACGTGGATCGATTGGAATGGCAGTGTGCTGACCGAATCTGCCAAAGTGCGGGAAGAAATGCGTCGCCCGGACTTCGGACACTTGGAAGTCAAGATCACGGTGGATGATCCCAAGGCTTATACGAAGCCTTGGACAGTCACATTGAAACAGAAGATCGTAGTCGATACGGAACTGGTGGATGAGATGTGCCTGGAAAATGAGCAGTCGCTGAAGCACTTGAAGTAACTGCCCATTTCTTGCGGGCTACTTCCAGTGGTTCAGTGTCGTCGCCTCCTGTGCGATGGGGCCGATGAGCGAGGTTCCGGCGTTGGGGTCGGTGTTTTGCGGACGATTGGCGAGCTCCGGTGGAAGGTTGTCCTGTGAGGTGTTGATGCGCAACTCATTGCCGGAAACACGACCGGTGACGTGCTTGTCGAAGGGTATGGAGTAATCGCCCCAGTCTTCGTGAAGGATGTTGAAGCGTAGGATTTCGCCCTCGATCGTGAAGTCATCCAGCGCTGCCATCGTGTAGGGGTTGTCGCATCGACCGCAGACCATGCCACGTAGTTTATTGCCAACCTTCTTGAAGATGAAGTATTGTTTGTTGACGCCCGTCCCGTAGCCGAGCCAGGTACCGGCAACCACATCGGCTGTGAGCTTCAACCAAGGACCCGGCGGGACATAGCCACCTCGGCCAGCGCCACCGCCACCGCCCGGAGGAGCAGCGCCCGCAACCACAGGACCCTTGCCCTTGGCTGCGCCCGCGCCACCTGGAATCGCACCGGGACCGCCGCGTCCGCCGATGATGGGAACTTCGCGGCCAGGGGGCAGCATGATGATGGGGATTGGAAGCGGGTCAGGGCCGCGATCATCCTTAATCATCGTCCACTTAAAACTACCGCCACCGGGTCCGCCGAGAGTTCCACTGACGACCAAGTTCGGTTTCTCGAATTTCGCCGTTCCTGAGTCCTTGTAGGTGGTTTTGCCAGTATTGTCCACATGGGTCACGGAGAAGGAAAGGCCGCTGGCGTCGAGCTTGCCGTCGACGAAGGCGAGAGTCGTGGCGTCGGCACACCAGGTGCAATACACGCCGCGTACGGTTGTGCCACGGATGGAAAACTCATAGGTTCGAGGCGTGCCACTAGCCTCAGTCTTCCAGCCGCCGCGATAGTCGTCTGCGTTTTGGGCCAGTGCCAGCGATGCCAGGGCGGCGAACAGGACCGTCAGCTTCTTCATGGGCTTCCTCCAACCTTCTCGGTTTGCGTCCTGATTATTATACAGGCGACGACCTGTGCAGATGCTGCGATCCACAAAGCCCTTGGATTGGTATATCCTTGGCCGAATGCCGAGTTTCTTTCTTCCTCGTCGCCCAAGCCCAGGGACAGCTTTACGCGCACGCCATGCTGCGTTTGGCGCTGCCGCTTTTGTGGTTTTTGGTACAACGTTCGCATCGTATTTGGGTGCGCAATGGATACAGTACCCGACTGCGGGGGTGCCTCGTAAGGCCGATGGTAGTCCGGACATGGCTGCGAAAACGCCTCGATTGGCGGACGGGAGGCCCGATTTTTCAGGAATCTGGACCAGTGACGAGGTCGATCCGCGCAAGCCCGGTGTGCCGCCGAATCCGCGTGACGCCACGACATCGCGCCGCATGATCAATCTTGGGGTGGAGCTAAAGGGAGGGCTGCCGTATCAGCCTTGGCTTGTACCCATCGTGAAGGAACGCACTGCGAACCACGCGAAGGACGATCCGCACATCATCTGCCTACCGGATAACTTCTTGCGTTCCTACGGCGAGCCGCATTTGTTGAAGTTCGTCCACTCATCCAATCTATTGTTAGCGCTGAGTGAATGGAACGCGGCGTACCGGCAGGTGTTCACGGATGCTCGTCCACTGCCAAAAGATCCGACTCCATCGTGGCAAGGATATTCTTCTGCGAAATGGTCCGAGGACACGCTCATTATTGACACCATCGGCATTCGCGACGATACGTGGATCGATTGGAATGGCAGCGTGCTAACCGAATCCGCCAAAGTTCGGGAGGAAATCCGACGCCCTGACTTTGGACATGTCGAGATCCTGGTTACGGTGGACGATCCGAAGGCCTACACGAAACCGTGGACGGTCACGATCAAGGAGCGGCTGATCGTCGACGCTGAATTGATCGACGAAGTATGTCTGGAAAATGAGAAGTCGCTCGTACACATGAAGTAGCCGAGGCTTCCGTCCCAGCCTAAGGCCGGGCTTCCACTGGGAACTTGTCGAACGTTTGATCGACTGACTTGCCGCGCAATGTCTTGTCAAAAAAATCCATCATCGCGGTCCAGTCTTCAGCAGTGAAGGCGTGGCCGTGATTGGAGTAATGGACGCCAACGTGATCTGCGACACCCAGTAATGCGAACGCCGGCTTGGCGTTGAGAATCGACTGCTGCACTGCTTCAGGAAGCGAGATGGTGTCCGTGTTGCCTTCGAGCGCAATGAACGGGCGCGGTGCGGAGAGCGCAAGGAACCAATGTTCATCGAACGGCAGTTTCTCGTGCTGTCCCCAGAACTGATGCAGGTTGGGTGAGAACCAGTTGGGATACTTCTTCTGCATGATGTCCAAGGTTTCGCTGTTGCGGGGGCCCGCGAAGCGATAGGCTCCGATGCCGCCTCCGCCAGTCACTACGGGCGCGGCAGACAGTCGATCGTCAAACGCGGCGGCGATCATGGAAGACTTTCCGTTGCGCGATGCGCCGGTGATGATCAGTTTGGTTTTATCGATGGCGCGATCTTGTTCCAGATAGTCGGCTACGCGCGATGCTCCCCAGGCCCAACCTGCAAGAATTCCCCAATCGTAACCGGGATAGGCCGGAAAGAAGCGCGTATTGCGAAACGCCCAACTGCCATCGGGATTGCGAAGGGTGGTGTCCTCCGCGCAATCGGTGGGATTGAAGACCACGAGTGCGTAGCCCCTTTGAAATACATCGGCATGTTCCTTGGCTACCATCGCCGCAGTCTGGGGACGCGCGTTTGCCGCCGAAGCGGTCGAGACAGGCGGCTCCGGACTTACCAGGAGCAGCACATCCTGACCCTTGCCTTGATTCGCGCCTTGCGGTAGATGTGGAAGAGCAGGGACTCCGGGGACTGAGCCTGATTGCAGGATGATAGTCGGGAACGGGCCGCCACTCGCGGGCGTGAAGACGCCGATATCCAGGCTGAGTGAGCTAGAGGGTCCGAAAGTTAGATGGACCTGGCGGTAATTCACCTGCCCGTCTAACACCGACTCCGAGCTGACCTCGCGTCCTTTGACGTTGCCTGGGGCGGGTGGCATTTGGCCGACCGCATAATAGCTGAGGATACGTCGCATTTCCAGGCGTCGCTTGTCCCAGTTCTGCTTGGTGACCTTGGTTCCGTTTTCCATGGTCAACACATCCGGCATCTGCTTGCGGATCGGAAGGTCGTTGACTCCAGGCAGCGTACCCAGCTTGGTTTGGATGCGGGGGATCGGAATCTCGCGTGGATCGGGACCCGTATCAGCCGTCTGCGAAAGCGCAACCAGCGTCATGGTGAAAAGAAGCGCCAAGGTTCTTGCCTTCATGGGTACATTGCTCCTTTGCAAGTAACTTCACAAATGATACTCTAGCCGCTGACACAAGATGACTCGACCATTCCCCTTGAGCCGCCGACAATGGCTGGCAACGATCGCAACTGCGGCTGTAGCAAGCGCCGCCGACCGGAAGACTGCAACCTCTTCATCCGTGAAGGCTGCGATAAAAATCAATGTGCGCGAGTTTGGAGCCAAGGGTGACGGCACGACCAAAGATACTGCGGCATTCCAGCAAGCATTGGATCGTTGTTCGGTATTTGGCGGGGGCGAGGTTGTTGTTCCTGCGGGCAACTATCGAACGGGCGCGATCGCGCTTCGCTCGAATACTCTGCTGCGGCTCGAAAAAGATGCTGTGATCTCAGGGACTGGGGACTTCGCGGACTATCCGGTCACCGAGGTCCGCTGGGAGGGCAAGTGGATTCAGGGGCACGTGGGTTTGATCTATGCGATTGGGGCCAGCAAGATTGGCATCGAGGGTCCCGGGAAAATCATTGGGCACGCGGACGTGAGCGGTCGACCGACTGCGCAGAGTCCGCTGCGACATCCGGCGCTGATTGAAACGATCGGCTGCAGGGACATTCACTATGAGGGATTTTCCACGGAGTATCGCCTCATGTGGTCGATTCATCCCACCAACTGCGAAGACATCGTGATCAAGAACTTGAACATTCGCAGTACGGGGGGCAATGGCGACGGGATCGATATCGATTCTTGCAGGCGGGTGCGAATCGACGGCTGCGATATCTCAACGGGAGACGATTGCATCGCCATCAAGTCCGGTCGCGGCAGTGAAGCGTATCAACTGCTTCAGACTACGGAAGACGTCGTGATCTCCAACTGCACCATGGCGGATTCGATCTTCGCCTGTATCGGGATCGGCAGCGAAACCTCCGGTGGCGTTCGTAATGTTCGCATCGAGCATTGCAAGTTTACCGGGGCCAAGACGTTTGCGCTGTACATCAAGACGCGGGTCGGGCGCGGCGCGTTTATCGAGGATATTGTTGCGGACGATCTGGATGTTTCGGGGACTGCGGGCGGGTTCCTTAGCCTCAATCTGATGGGCAGCGGGCTTCAGGATCAGGATCCGGTGCCCGGCTTGGAGGGAATCCCAACTGTTCGGAATCTTCGTTTCTCAAACGTTCGAGTGAACGGTTGTCCGCAATTGGTGGATGCGATTCGGGTTCATCCCGGCAAGCCTGTGGATGGCTTCTCGCTGACGAACGTTACAGGCGATTGTGCCAAAGGTATTTCCATGGCGAACATCAAAAATGCCGAGATTCGGAACGTCAAGGTGACGTGTCTTACGGGAGCCCTGATCTCCACTCACAACGTCACCGGAAAAGGCCTGGAAGGCGCTGCGAAGATTGAGGGGCCGAAGCCGGTGGATATTATTCCGGCTCCGGCTGTGCCCTATAAATTGCACTGAGAATTAGCGGGCGACTTCCGTACCGGATGCGATCGCCCTTAGCTTCAGCCGATCGATTTTGTTGGTGCCGGTGCGCGGTAATGCGTCTATGAAGGTGACCTCGACTGGTCGTTTGTATTTGACCAGATTTTCTTTGCAGTAGGCAAAGAATGTTTCTTCATCTAGCTCGGTTCCCGACTTTCGTACAACGAATGCTACAACGACTTCGCCCAAGCGATTGTCGCGCTTGCCAACGGTTGCCGCTTCGCGGATCGAAGGGTGATTGAAGAGTGTCTCGTCAATCTCGCGCGGATATACGTTGTAGCCGCCGACGATCACCATCTCCTTCTTGCGGTCCACCAGGAACAGGAATCCGTCCTGGTCGACGTAGCCGATATCGCCGGTGTACATGAAGCCGTCGCGCAGCGCGATCGCGGTCTCTTCGGGCTTGTTATGATAGCCGATCATCATTTGCGGGCCACGAGCCCGGACTTCGCCCGCTTCGCCCATCGGAAGTACTCGGGTACCGGTTTCGAGATCAACAATCTCGATTTCCGTGTTGGGAACAGGATTGCCAACAGAAAGAAGCTTGCGCTGGCCATCGTAATGATTGAGGCAGAACGGAGCGCCTTCCGACATGCCCCAGCCTTCAAGCAGAGGGCAGCCCGTGGCCTTGAGCCATTCGCGATGCAGGTCTTCCGGGCAGGGTGCGCCGCCGGAGGGGCAGTATTTCAACGCCGAGAGATCGACCTTGCCGAACAACGGGCTGGTCATCAACCCCATATAGATTGGTGCGGGTCCACCGGCGAAGATTGTGACACGGTGCTCGGCCAGAGCCTTCACCACTTCGTCCGGATCGTACTTCGGCATCATGACAAGAGTGCCTGCGGTGAAGATCGGTACCCAGGTCGCGTAGCCCAGCCCCCAAATATGAAACATCGGCGCGACGTTCAAGAAAACGCCTTCGCCGAACGGAATCGGCCAAACGCTGACGTGCTGAATCAAGCCCCACATCAGACCGCGATGCGTATGGTCGACGCCTTTGGGCACGCCAGTTGAGCCGCCCGTGAAAATCGACAGCGCAAGATCATCGGCTTGTGGGAGCTTGGCGGGACGGGTGCCCAGGCTCGCTTGAGAAGTCCACTGCGATAGAGACTCGCCGGCCTCGCCAAGGGTGATGACATGAGCAACCCCGATCTTCTGGGCTACCGCATCGGCTTTGGCTCGCACGGTGTGATCGCAGATGATGGCCTGGACCTCGAAGCCGTCGAGTACCTTGCAGACTTCCGAGACCGTATAGAACGGGTTCATGGGAGCGACCTGCCGACTGGCGCTGATTACCGCCATCAATGCCACGTCCATCTCAATGGAGTTTGGCATCATTAAGAGGATCGGACCCGCCGGTATCCCAAGAGCGCCAAGCAGCGCCGCGAGTCCGTTGGTGGCGCGACCGAAATCGCGATAGGTGATGGAGCGGTCCTGGAAAATAACCGCTGTACGTTCAGGCTTGCTCTCAACGGCATGCCAGAACATATGCACTAGGCTTTCATGAAAAATGAGACTGGGATCGGCAGCGATTTTTGGGCCGATTCTTGACGGCGGTTGTTCTACGCGGATCTGATCGGTCATCTATTGATTACCCCGCATGGAAACGGGATTTAAAAAAAAGTGCGTCGCGACGAGTGTGCGCATGGTATCTAAACCATTTTCGGCGTCAGGCCAAGGTAACGCAACTGCCTTATACAATCAGTTCGCGGTTGGAACTCTGAAATCCCCGGCGGACGGCGGCTTGACGCTCTGTTCCTTGGGTTGCGGCAGTTGAGGAATCCAGCCATAAGGCAGCCGATAACCCCGGAAAACAGAATTGGATTGACGGGCTCCGGTGGTGAACATCGGGAACACGTATTCCCAAACGATCGTGCTGTCCGTGGTCACCTCAAACAGACGGCCACTCGGGCCTTCTGTGATCAGGGTGTTACCATTCGGCAATCGCTGCGCGCCGCTGATATTGGTCGCAAAGAACGTGGGAGAGGTATACGACCACACCAGCTTCAGGCTGACCGGATCGATTTCCAGAACTCGCGACGTCGGTCTGGCATAGATCCCCTTGCCTTCCAATGCGAGTGACGTTGGTAGGCCGTAACCGCTCGCCCCGCCGTTGTCGAATACCATCAGATTGCCTGCGCCCGGCAAGCCTTTGGGAATGAAATGGGCGTGATGCTGCCCAATGATCTGGCGAATCGCGCGCAGTTCTGGGGTTACGCTGAAGTCAGGCCCGATCTGCCAAACGATCGAACCATCGCGGGCGACGATGGCGACTAGGGATGCTTCGCGGCTGCTGATGATGACGTTATTTGGCGCGAAGCGTTTATCGCCTTGGTCGAACCAATGATTTGGACCGACATAGCTGGCCGAGTTGAGATGAATCCAATCAACGGAGCCGCGTGCGGCATTTGCACCGGAAGCGGCGGCGATTGCTTTACGGGCTTCCGGGCTGAATTTGAAATCGTCGACATGATCGCTGGCAACCCACTCCCAGGCAATCTTTCCGTCGGCGGAGAACTCCAAGAGCCGGTCGTCTTCGAGCATCGCCGTCGGCGCTACTTTAGGCTGCACATGATTCGTGTGCGTGAGCACCAGCGTGTTCCCGCCCTTGGGGTTGGGCGTTGCGTCCGGCGAGTAGTAGCCAGCGGGGAAATCCTCGCGCTGCCAGTCATGGTGCTGTCTCAGAGACCAAACCGTAGCTCCCTCGCGGGTTTTGATCTGTTGGTTATGATCCATGCGCCACAGCACGTTCCCGTCGAAGTCGCGTTCCACGAGTTCGAGGGATTCCTGACGCGGAGGATTGGCCCCAGCCGCACCGATCACCACACCGCCGGGAAGCACGCGCGCGGGCCCACCGGCTGAATTGTTGAAGCCGTCCCATTGTTTAACGACGCGGCCATTCATATCGATGACGATCGCGGCCTGTGTGCCCAGAGGCGAGAGTACGGTATAGCCGTTCCAGGCGCGAGCGCGATCATAAATAGTCGTGCCGGTGGGATAAACCGTAGGTGCCGCCAAGACGATGGTCGCAGCCAGCACCAAGCCGGCGATTGTTGTTCTACGTGTCATCTGACCTCCTTGTTTCTAACCCAAAACTGTTACCGACCCAATACTCTACTTCCGCTGCTTCCTATCCGGCAGGGCGACGCAACCAACACGAGCGCGAAAATAATCCGAAACTTCATGACACCCCTTGACGCGGGAACGCGGTCTGGAAAAGACATTCGGTCTTAACCCGACTGTAGCTTCAGACCATCAGACCACAATTCACGGTGCTTCGCTCCGAAAGCCAGCTTGCTGCTCGTCGCCCTGTAGCAGCGTATGGGATGCGATGAGCACTCGGAGCGACAACGAAGGCATAAACCTGAAGTTGGAAGAAATGGTATTTGCCGCGCTGGACCGGCTTCAGGTCGAGCTTCCATTCTGGGGCTTCGCGAATGCGGGAACCAGATAGCGAATCCTTCTGTCGGTGACAGGCAAGCCTGCGCGTAGCACTGGTACCAGCGGAGAACGAACGGTCGAGTTCGACCATCGTGACAAGAGCAGCATTCGGTGAATAGCCGTGACCCTGGCCATTTGACACCGAGGTACACTCTCTCGCATCCTGCGAAGAGATGAATTCGCCCAATTCCAGTCTCCAGCCCCTGTTTCCCAACGAAATTTTGTCCGCTACGCAAGAAGCCTTCGCATCGACCCCGGTGGTCGATATTCACACGCACTTGTTTACGCCGCAGTTGGGCGAGTTAGGCTTGTGGGGCATCGACAATCTGCTGACTTATCACTATCTGGAAGCAGAACTGTTTCGCAGCCATCCAATTACGCCGGCGGAGTATTGGACGCTGAATGTTTTG
>JBDTUY010000161.1:0-9623 GCA_040007495.1 Acidobacteriota bacterium
AAGCCGATCCACTTTCCAGACGCGACCGTCACGAAAGTCGAGTTGATCAATCCGCACAGCTGGATTCATGTCGACGTAAAGAAGGCTGACGGAACCGTCGAGAACTGGGCGATTGAGGCAGGCAGTCCGAATATCCTGTTGCGCCGCGGCATCACCAGGGACACTCTGAAGAAGGGCGACAAGATCATTGTCGACGGATACCAATCGAAAGACGGATTGCACCGGGCCAACGGTCGCGATCTGACCTTGCCCAATGGGCAACAGTTATTCCTGGGATCGTCGGGTGGAGAGGGTGCCCCGTACGAAGTCCAGCGGCCAGGCGTTGACGTGAAATAGGGGAACCCATGAGAATCGGAATCAGTTCGACTGCAATCGTTGTCCTTCTCGCCGGCAGCGCCGCAGTGATGCTTGCGCAATGGCCCAAGTACCCGACGGGAGCTCCGAAGACTCCAGACGGTAAAGCCAATCTCACGGCTCCCACTCCGCGCACCAAAGACGACAAGCCCGATTTCTCAGGTTTGTGGAATCTTGCTCGCGCTCCGGGGCGCGGCGGGGGCGGTGGTGGCGGTGTGGGTGGTGGCGCCGCCGGTGGAGGCCAGGCCGGGGGGCGGGGCAAGCAAGCGCCTCCTCCACCAACTCCTTCTGTGTCCCCGGACGATCCTCCCATTGGGCAGTTCTTCAATATCGGTGCGGGATTTAAGGATGGACTGTTGCCGTTCACGCCCTGGGCCTCGGCCCTGCGCGCGCAACGGAAAGCGGATAACAATAAGGACAATCCGGATGCGCTGTGTCTGCCGATCGGCTTGACTCAGTTCCATATGCATCCGCAGCCGCGCAAGATCATTCAGACCGACAAGGTCATCATCATGCTGTATGAAGCGCAGGCCGGCATTCGGCAGATCTTTATGGATGGACGCGCTCTACCTCCCAAAGATGCCGAGCCTTGGTGGTATGGCTATTCGGTAGGCCACTGGGACGGCGACACGCTGGTGGTGGAGACCACGGGTTTCCGCGACGACGTGTGGCTTGATGTGGAAGGCAGCCCACTGACCAACACCGGCAAGATGACCGAACGAATGCGCCGTTTGAATTATGGAACAATGCAGACCGACATCACCATTGAAGATCCCAAAGCCTATACCAAGCCGTTCACCGTCCGCGTGAATCATACGCTGTTGCCCGATGAGGACCTGATCGAGTTTGTCTGCGAAGAGCGCGATTCCATCCACTATGTCGGGAAGGACGGGAAGAAGTGATACACGGCCGCAAGTCCGCCGCGTTGGGTATTCTGGCCGGCGTACTCGGTCTGGTGTCCGTGGCTGGTGTGTCGATTTTCGCGCAGCCGTCTGCATCCAAGGGTAAAGCGCCTGCAACGAAGGCAGGCGCGTCAAAATCGAGTGCTGCAAAGGGAACCGCAAAAGCGGCAACTCCTCGGATGCCCTGGGGCGATCCTGACCTGCAAGGAACCTGGTTCGTAACCGAGGACGTGCCCCTAGAGCGTTCTGCTGCCAACGCCGGCAAGGAGTTCTTGACCGATGTGGAGGTTGCCGCATCCGACGCCCGGAAAGGTCTGTCGCCCGGACGCAACACCCGTTCCGCGGATAAGACCGACGACGTCTCCGGTGCCTACAATGCCGTTTTCAATTCCGTGTTGAAGACCGGCAAGCGAACCTCTCGCATCACCGATCCGCCTGATGGCAAGATTCCTCCGCTGGTGGCTCGGCAAACACCAGGCCGCGGGGCTGGGGTTGGCAGAGGAGCGTTGAACGTCGCAACCCAAAACGACAATCCCGAGACCACCGCGCAATCCCCGCGTTGCCTCGGCGTCGCGATGCCGTTCCTTCCCCTGAATACTGCGTTCGCCCAAGGCACCGTAATGCAAATCGTACAATCCCCCAAGTCCATGAGCATCTACATGGAAGATGACCACGCAGGCGGCGGCAATCGCGTGATCTACATGGACGGACGGCCGCATCCGCCGTCCAGCATCAAGCTATTTCTTGGCGATTCGCGCGGACATTGGGAAGGTAATAGCCTGGTGGTCGAAACCACGAATTTTACCCAGGGTTTTCGTGGATCGAACATCGAAACCTATAAAATGATCGAACGTTTCACCCGCCTCGGCCCGAACGATCTTCGCCGGGAAATCACATTTGACGATCCGAAGACCTGGACCAAGCCATGGACGTTGCTGATCGACATGGGCAAGGCCAGTGATGAGCGGCACATGATCTTTGACTCTGCCTGCCATGAGGGCAACTACGGCTTGACAGGCTTGCTGGTCGGTTCGCGCCGAGAAGAGCAGGCAAAGAAGAAGTAGAAGTGAAGCAAGCGAGGATGCTCACTCGTGTGAGCGCCGTGCTACGCTGGCAGCCATGAGGCGTGTTATTTTTCCGCTCGCAATCGTAAACATCGTAGCCGTAGTCGGATTGCTCCATGCGCAGCCGAAGCAAGCTGTCACTACCGCGAAGGCGATCGAAGATCAGATCCATACTCTGCGTTCGCTTAATGATACGACGCGTGCGCGCGTCACACGACAGTTGGCTGCGGACATTCTTTCCGTCCCGGTCAAGGAGAGGTTAGGCCTCGCCTCCAACCTTGGGAGCTTAGCCACAGAAGGTGACTTCGGACAAGATACTTTGCAGGCCGTGACCGACACACTGGAGTCGGCGTTGCGCAGTTCTCCCGCGCCAGATGACAAAGACGGTCCAGCGTACGAGTATTTCCAACTCGCGCAACTGGCGAAATACGAACATATGAAGGTGGATCTCAAAGATCCGCCCTACACAGCGGCGATGCAGCAATTGAAGGCCGATGACGATGTTAGAGCGAACCTCAACTTCTCACTTCCCGATCTGAACGGCACTTCCTGGACACTGAAGAGCCTGCGCGGCAAAGTTGTGGTGGTGAATTTCTGGGCCACCTGGTGCCCTCCGTGCCGCAAGGAAATGCCCGATCTCGACACGCTGTACAAACGCTTCAAGGACAAAGGACTGGTGATCCTGGCTCTTTCAGCTGAGGCGGCGGATGTCGTGAAACCGTTTCTAACAAGCGAGCAGAAAGTTACCTATCCCGTGTTGCTCGATCCAGGTGGAAAGATCGCCGCACAGTTTCGCGTGAAGGGAATTCCCAAGTCGTTCATCTACGATCGCGAAGGCAAGCTCGCGGCCCAGTCGATCGATATGCGCACGATGGACCAATTTCTGGCTCTGTTGAAACAAGCGGGCCTCAACTAGCGCCGGACGATCCAAATTCAGATCGGGCGACTGCAGTAGTGGATTGGGCCACGCCTTGTTGCGCACATGCGTCCACGACTTTTATGCGCCAACTTCCAGGTGGGTTCCGCTCGTTCGATCCTTGCTTGGAGCGCTGGCAGAAACGCTGCTGTTGAGCCGTGGCAGCACTTCAAATGACGATCACGAGGCCGGGTTCACAATTTGAGTTTCGGTGGGCCGAACATTCCTCAAGATCGTTCTCACCAGACAGTCGGACTCCCCTAGGCTCGCGATGTCATACTGAGTCGACCGGATGAGTCCTGCTTCAACCCCTCATTGGCGCCTCTTCCAAAGCGCTGCGACTGTTGGCCTGTTAACCGTCCTCGTCAAAATAGCAGCTGCAGTTCGTGTGATCGTGACCGCTCACTACTTCGGCGCGAGCGATGACCTCGACGCGTTCCTCACAGCCTTCCTGATCCCGAGCATACTGGTCGAAACCGCTACTGCAACCTTCACCCCAAGCTTTGTTCCGGCTCTGATCCGCGTACGTGATCGTCAAGGTGAACCCGCCGCGCACGACCTGGCGCAAGCAGGCACAGTGACCATGCTGGCTGCGGTATTACCAGTAGCGGCACTCATGCTGATAGGTGGCCCTTCGCTACTGGCGTGGCTGGGTTCCGGTTTCTCGCCAGCCAAACTACACACAACAGGAGTCTTGTTCTTCTGGATGTTGCTGTGGCTGCCCTTTGGTGCGCTCTCTGCCACGTGGCGATCGGTTCTCAACAGCCACAATCGCGTCGCGTTGGCCGCGTGTCTCCCTTTGTTGACCCCCGTGATCAGCGTCCTCTTGTTGTCGTTCAGCAGCTCACATTGGGGAATTCGCGTGCTGCCTGCCGCAGTCGTAGCTGGCGCTATCATCGAAGCGGCGATGTTGGCAGCGGCTGTCCACAGGCTCGGATACAGGGTATTTCTATCCCCGCGGGCCTTCCGCGCCAGCATGACATTCACTCCCGAGCTTCGTCTGGCCTGGGGACAGTACGGGCCACAGTTGGCAGGTGCCGCCAGCCTCGCGGTGGCCGGCCTAATTGACCAAGCCGTAGCTGGATCGCTAGGTTCCGGCAGCGTCTCCGCGCTATCCTTTGGCACCCGAGTTTCATCGGTGATGATCGCCATCGGAGGCTCCGCTGTTGCGACGGCCGTGCTCCCGGAGTTCTCGCGCCTGTCCTCAACCGGACAGTGGGCCGCCCTGCGCCGTGCGGTTCGGCTTACTTTGCTCGGGACCACTGCCGTGATGGTGGCCGTCGCCGTTGGTGGCATTCTCTTCGCCGTCCCGATCGTCCGCCTGATCTATGAACGCGGAGCGTTCGATGCTCAAAGCACCGAGGTCGTCGCGAGCATCCAACGCCTCGCGTTCCTCAATTTGCCAGGCGCCGCCGCGTTGGGCATTATTCAACGCCTGACCGCCGCAGTCTCATCTGCGTCCCTACTGATCCGAGCCGGCGTCGCCGCTCTGCTCGTGAACACCGTCGGTGACTTTCTGCTGCCCCGATGGCTGGGAATAGGAGGCATCGCGCTCGCTTCCGTTCTCGCGCATCTGGCATTCCTGATCGCACTCACCACATTGCTCTACATCCGCGAGCCTCGCCTGTTCCGGCGAATCTTGAGTTGACCGCTCCCTATGGTCGCGGCTCTGTAACCGCTGTAGGCGTCGCATCCCCATACTGAGCCGCCTCGCCCGCAAACGGGCGACCAAAGGAAGCGGTTGTTCCAACCGGGATCAACGGTTTTGTAGGGCAACTCCCAGCGTTGTCTCCCGCCTCTGGATTCCCACCACCGAAAGTGGTATCCCATAAGGTGACCTTCGTGTGCAGCCACTGCTGCATTCCCCGAACAAGGAGCCGTACCGCGTGAAAAAGACTTCGATTCTTGACCAGACCCGGCCCACTCATTCCGAGCCCCAAAACGGGTTCAGCCGCCGCGATTTTCTCGCGACCGGTCTGGCATTGCCCGTCGGCGTTAGCGCACTGATGAGCAGCCCCGCACAACTAGCCGCCCAAACGTCAGCAGCCAAACTCCCCGAGCTCGACATCGCCGAGTGGAGCTATTTCTGGACCGGCGTCCATCGCGTCGACTTGGGCAATGGTCCCGTCGTCAACGGCCAGCAGATGTACGTCGAATATCAAATCCCGGCCAAGGTGAAGTATCCGTACCCGATCATCCTTGTGCATGGCGGCGGTGGCCAAGGCACCGATTGGATGAGCACGCCCGACGGTCGCCGCGGCTGGTCCAGCATCCTGCTGGAACAAGGCTACATGGTCTACATTGTGGATCGCCCAGGCCACGGTCGATCCCCGTATCATCCCGACCTGCACGGTGGCTGGCCCGCGATTGCGACGCTGGATGCGATCTCAAGCCGGTTTACGCCGATGCGCGCGAAGGCACCGGCACCTGCGGCGAATGGAGCAAAGGGCGGAGGCAAAGGACCAGCCGCTCCGGTCTACAACAACGCGAGTCTGCATAATCAGTGGCCCGGCACAGGAGCCGTCGGCACTCGGGAACTTGCGCAACTGGTTGCAGCCGAGGGTGGCGCGTATCGTCCCGGCAAGGGAACCGGCCCTGATTCGCAGGTGCAAGTCTGGCAGAACGACGGGGCCGAGATGTTGGACAAGATCGGCGTCCCCTGCATCATCATGACCCACTCCGCAGGCGGACCCTTCGGCATGTACCTGGTCGAAGTGCGTCCTAAGCTGGTAAAGGGGCTAATTATCAATGAAGGAGCCGTCGGCTCGGCCTTCGTGGGTGCGAATACCTGGGGTTCGATCTCCCTTCCCATGGCGTACGATCCTCCAGTCAAGGATCCGAAGGAAATCAAGACAGTACAGGTTCAGCCGACCGCTGCCGACGCGGCCATTGGCGTGACTCCCTATCTGATTCAAGCCGAGCCCGCGCGCAAGCTCAAGAACTGGCAGAACACGGCCGTCGCCGTCTACACGTCAGAGGCGTCGTTCATCGTGGTCAATCCCGGACTTGTGCATTACTTCAAACAAGCTGGTGTGAAAGCAGAAGAGATTCGTCTGCATGACCTCGGCGTCCACGGCAACGGTCACGTGATGATGGGCGAGAAGAACAATCGCGAGACACTGAAGCCCATCACCGATTGGATCGTCAAAAATATTCCAGCCAGCGGCGCACCCGTGCGTCCCGCAGGTTCCAAGAAAGCGGGCGAATCCACCGCCATGAAGCTCGCCGATCAAGGCCACTTCTGGGTCGGCTATGAAGAGCGGAAAACCACGGCAGGCACGGTGCTAATCGGCCAGACCTTCGTGCAATATCTGAAGCCGGTGAAGAAGCGGTCGCAGTATCCGATCGTGCTGGTTCACGGCGGAGGAGGCCAGGGAACCCACTACATGGGCGGCATGGGAACCGCAGGTTGGGCGCACTATTGGGTGCAGGCTGGCTACGACACCTATGTATTGGATCGCCCCGGCCACGGTCGTTCCATCTATCATCCCGACGCCTTGGGCGAAATCAATCCCGTCTTCAACTTCGCCAGCGTGACGCCGGATTTTAAGCGAGCCGCCGTCGAACCCAATCGCCGTTGGATGGGCACCGGCGACGTAGGCGACCCCGCAATTGACCAATTCCAGGCGGGTCAGAACTCGAATCCAAAAGACAACGCCTTGGCGGAGAAACTGTGGGCGCGCGGCGCAGGCGAACTGCTCGATATCATAGGACCGTCCATCGTTATGGTGCATTCGATGAGCGGCCCTTGGGGCTGGCTCGCAGCCAACGAACGGCCCGGCAAGGTCAAGGCGATTCTCAACGTAGAAGGTGCCAGCCCTATGTTCACGGGCAACGCGAAATACGGCCTAACCGAAGTGCCTATGGTCTTCGATCCCCCCATCAGCGATCCTTCGCAGCTCACCACCAAAGAAGTCGCCGCCGCGAATGGAACCCCAGCCTACAAACTCCAAGCCGAGCCAGTACGCAAATTGAAAAACCTGCAGGGCGTCCCCATCGCCTACATCGTGGCCGATCGATCCACCCGCAACGCCGATCCTGTCGTCGCTTTTCTGAAGCAGGCAGGCTGTAACGCCGAGGCCTTCAACTTGAAGGATAAAGGCATTCTAGGCAACGGCCATTTCATGATGCTAGAAACCAATCGCAAACAAGTTTTCGACGCGATCAAAGGTTGGCTGGAAACCAAGGTCAAGGTCTAGCTGACGTATATCAAACCCTGAATCGGAAACGCCCCGCGCTTCAGAGTCTGGGTGAAGAGTCCGGGGCGCGCTCACGCACACGGCTGGTCTGACCACATTGCAATAACAAAGGCATTAGCCAGCGGCGTGGGTGAGCGGGCGGGTCAATTGCTCAGTTTTCTCACAGACGCTTCAGGGCGGGGTTCAGTGCTGGGAAGAGGTTGGTTCGCGGTGGAGTCGCCCCCCTATCACTTCTGATCTTGCGCAACGCTGGAACATGCGTCAGGCCACCCCTGGCGGCATGCGAGCGCTAGCAGCGCCGCCGGTTCCCGTTCTTCGACTTCTCCTTTGCTGCCGCGTAAGAGAATTGGATAATCCTGCAAGACCGGCTTGCCCGATACGAAGTTCTGTTGCCCGGCGGCGAGCGTCGTAAGGTTTTGACAGGCCGCTTCGACACTGAGGTCGCATCCACGCCGAAAGACTTCCAATGCGCCCGTGGGATTCAGCCGGCGTCGATCCTCGCCCGAGCGCGACAGCGCGATGTGCATCAGCCCCGCCTCATTACAGGCCCAGCCCGATCCTCGATTGCATAGGGTCACCTCCATATCCGCAAGATACGGGCAAGCGTAGGCACGCCCTTCGTCACAGGCGTGCGTCCAAAAGGGTAGCCACTGCCCGGGATGATCGTCCCCCACCGATTGCGTGAGACTGAGACCGGCAAACGCCAAGGCCCAGATAGATATGTATGCCAAGTTTCGGGTCCTCGGAACCAGTGACCGACCAAGCGCCGCCGGATCAAACCGTTGCAAGAACCTCGAACGGGCCAGACGATCGACGCCCCGCACGGAAAGATTCATGACGGGCACTTGTAGCAGCTTGTCGTAAAACGTCGGCAGTCCCATTCCACCGAGCCATTGATACAAAGCGACCGTGCTCAGGCCGTAAAAGATGCCATAGAGAATCCGCCCGAGCTCCGTGCGCGGGGCCGTCGCTGGATCGGTGAACAACAGGTGCATACCCAGGAAAACCGAGATCGGGATAAAGGAATCATAGAAGAAATAGATCCCCGTGACGGCAAAGTACACCCGGCCAAAAACGAAAGTGGTAAGTACTGCGGACATCGTCATGGAGGTCACTCCGAAGAAGAATTGTCCAGGTATCCCAGCAAGAAATAGGAACAGATAGATGTGCGGCGGATAGAACTGTGTGGTCGCGATCTCCTGACCCCAGGTAATGCCAGTGGTGCCCGTCGCCAAAAGAACCACGGAGAATACGGCCAACGGAAACGACGAGGGATTGAAGATGTGGGAAGCTCTGCCATCTTTATTCCAACGCAGAAACTCCTTCGCAATCAGGCCCAAGGCCAGCAGTCCGAACTGAAGCACGAACCAATCGGGCTTGAACCAGAGGAATAAGTTAATGCTGATGACGATGGGGAATTGCCCAAAGCCAAGAGCAGCAGTGTCGCGACGCGACCAGTTCAACAGAAGATCGAATGCATAGGCGAACAACAGTTGCGCCAGCATGAACGGCAGCCAGGAATACGCAGGCGGCCAATACCAGCCCCAATAGATCAGAAATGCAGTTTGCGCGCAGGCTTGCAGGTAGTGCTGGGGCTTGAGTTGGATCTCAACCGCCAAGGTCCTGCCCGTTCGCCGAGCCTGCAGAAATAGGAATAGACACCATAGGCACAGTGCGGCCGAGGCTCCCACGAAGGCGGCCAAGGTCTTCATGTTTTGCTGGACTAGTGGGAATAACGTGAAGACGGCCAACGCCGAGGCAAAGGCCAGCGGCAGAAAGAGCACACGCGCCTTATGCAGACGCGCACCTAGCGCTTCGCCTAGATGATTCGGCTTGAGATGAAGTGTTGACTTGTTCAGATCATCACCTGCGTCGCCGTGACACGCGGTGCTCACAAACGTGCGCGAATATTGGAGTATATACCGTCGGCAACCAAAGGTCGCGGGCAGAAACCTTCCGTACGGAGAACACTACGGGTAGACTTTGAGGAATGATGGTGGGCCCGCCCGGACTCGAACCGGAGACCTCTACCGTGTCAAGGTAGCGCTCTAACCAACTGAGCTACGGGCCCGTTGCGGAATTTCAGTTTACCACAGCGGTTCGCCCAAACTCTGCTTAGATATAACGATGGGTTACGATTTCGCCGGGCAGTCCGCTATCGTCACGGGGGGAGCCAACGGCATTGGGC